>DQVY01000004.1 GCA_015661535.1 Sulfurovum sp.
ATGTCGCCTCCTTAATGATGCGCTGGAGCAGCTGCATGTTCTGCTCCAGTTATTGGGTTAGGGGTTGTAATATAACTCTCATCCCCAAATTGGAAATTGGCAACATCAAAGCCAATAACGATAACGAAAAATGTACCAACAATAATCAAAGAGAACAGTCCCATAGTACCTATGAGTTTGTCCCCTTTAAGGTGCATATAATACATGATAATGAGCCATGCTTTCACTACTGCAATAGCCATTTGGGCTACAAATGTAGAATGTGTCATAAACAAATGCGGCTGCACAAATGTCACTGCTGTTAAAAGCAAAAGTCCTATAAGAACTGAATAATACGCTTTTCTCTCTTTTTGATAATCTATAGTTTTAGTGTCCACCTGTTGCTCCTCCTGCTCCGATCATGTAATAATAAGGAAATACGAATACCCAAATAAGGTGTACGATGTCCCAATATAGTGCAATGTTCCAGTGTAATATGTAATGCTCTGGTGTTACTTTCCCCGCATTGATACGCTTAAGTAACCAAATCATAAGTCCAATACCAATGATAATGTGGAAACCGTGAAGTCCCGTCATTGTAAAATACATTCCGAAGAATAACTTTTGTCCATATGGTAATGGTGAATCAGCCAATAATTTGTCGTGCATAAGGAAAATACCGTGATGGTACTCTGCTGACCACTCAAAACCTTTAATGATCAAGAATGCTACAGCCAATAAAATGGTTGCCCAGATCATTAACTTTGCACCTTTTACATCACCTACTCTCATTTTAAGGAGCCCAAGCCCCATAGTAAGTGCAGACACAAGCAAGATAACGGTATTCGTACCACCAAGTAATCTGTTAAGTGAGGCAGAAGCAATAATGAAATCTTCCGGGTGTAAAGTATTGTAGTATGCAAGTGCCATAAACATAGCACCAAACATCAATACTTCCGTAAACATAAACAGCCAGAAACCTAGTTTCCCGCCATAAAAGTCATCTTGCCAGCCTTGTACTTCATATTCGTTCCCGTCGCGATCCGTCGCGATCTCTGGTATATATTCGTGAGACATTAATCTATCCTTTTCATCGTTTCATAATCAAACTTAACCACTGGCTCACCATGGTGATACTCATATGGGTTAAAGTCAACATAAGGTACTTTAGAATGGTTTTCCAATGGTGGTGGTGATGATGGCATATGCCACTCAAGTGTTGTTGCATTCCAAGGGTTTGTTCCTGCAGGTTTACCTTTGGTCCAACCTTTAAAGAAAACAATAAACATATAAGTAAGGCCTGTAATAAATATCACTGCACCTACAAATGAAACTTGGTGATAGATCTGGAATTCCGGCAAGTAGTCAAAGTAACGTCTTGGCATTCCATAGTACCCTGCAATGAACATTGGGAACCAAAGAAGGTTAAATCCTACAAACTGTAAATAGAATGCTATTTTAGCTTGTTTTTCATCATACATTTTACCAGTAATAAGTGGGAACCAGTAGTGTAGTCCTGCAAAGAACAAGAACACAACCCCGCCAAGCATAGCATAGTGGAAGTGTGCCACTGTATAGTATGTATCTTGAAGGTGAATATCGACACCGATCATCGCAATGGTAACACCTGTAAGTCCACCAATTGTAAAGGTAATAATGGTTCCAAGTGCCCACAACATAGGTGTAGAAAGAACAATTTTACCTTTATACATTGTTGCGATCCAGTCATAGAATTTGATCCCTGTTGGAATCGCAACAAAGAATGTCAAGAATGAGAAGATCGTTTTAGCGATATCTGCCATACCTGATGTATAAAGGTGATGACCCCATACCAAATAACCAATACCTGCAATAGATGCTGATGAAAGTGCGATCGTTCTGTATCCGAAGATCTCTCTTCTTGAGAATGTAGGAATGATCTCAGACATAATACCAAATGCCGGTAAGATCATAAGATATACAGCCGGGTGAGAATAGATCCAGAAAAGGTGTTCAAACAATACCGGGTCTCCACCTTTTGAAGGATCAAAAATACCAATGCCAAAGTATTTTTCCATGATGGCAAGAATCAATGTAATACCAACAACTGGTGTTGCAAGAAGCTGGATCCATGCAGTGGCATAGATACCCCATACAAACAGCGGCATTTTAAAGAAAGTCATACCTGGTGCTCTAAGTCTGTGGATCGTTACAAGGAAGTTAAGACCTGTAAGAATAGACGCCATACCAAGAACAAACGCAGCCACAAGTGTTAAAATAACATTCGTATCTGTTGTTAAAGAGTATGGTGCATAAAATGTCCAACCAGTATCAGCAAATCCTGCATCTGTAAACAGTGATGCAAGGGCAATAATCGCACCAGCGATATAGAGCCAAAAAGTAAACCAGTTCAATCTCGGGAAAGAGACATCTTTCGCCCCGATCATAAGTGGCATAACAATGTTACCCAATACTGCAGGAACTCCTGGAATAATAAATAAGAAGATCATAATAACCCCGTGAAGCGTAAATGCCTGGTTAAATGTATCTCCATCAATAAATTGTGCACCTGGTGCAAACAATTCTAAACGCATTACAAATGCTGTAGCAACGGCTACAAAAAAGAATGTAAACATGACAGCTGCATACATAAGACCAATTCTTTTGTGGTCAATAGTCAGCATCCATTGCATGAATGTGCTTTTTGGGTGCCCAATGGCACAGTGTGTTTCGTCGAAATAAGATTTACTCATCTAGTTGTCTCCTTTAGTTTGTTGGTCGTCTTCTTCTCTTCTACTTGTACGTATAAGATAAATAAAGAAAAATACCATAATTAGCGTCATTACCGCGCCTGCAATTTTTTCCCATTTGAAAATGTAGGTTTTTGCCTTTGGATCATAGGCAAAACAATACAGCAAGTTTTTTGCTATTGTCGGACCTATTTTCCCTTGACCTGCTTCCATCAATGCCATTTTCACATCAAAAGGAAGTTGTTCAATACCATTCAGATAACGTGTTACTTTTCCTTCTGGTGAAAGCATGATCAATGCTGCAGGATGCACATAATCAACTACCCCCGCTTTAGACACAGTCTTTTCATACGTAAAACCAACTTTATCAGCCAAAATAGCAGATGAGTTGTTGTCACCTATGACAAAGTGCCAGGCATCTGCTACGTAATCTCTTTGTATAGAAGCAAGAAGTGATTTACGCTTAGCAGCTGCCAATTCCGGTGTTTCATCTTCTGCAAAACTGATAGTCAGTACCTTGTAATCTGTGTTTTCTGCCAAGTCCAAACGACTTAACATTTTTGCCATATCGTTTAATTGCGGTGTACAAATACCTGCACAACGAAAGTAATTTAATGAGATCATAGTTGGTTTCCCATCCATAAGTTTCTTTAACGTAACTTTCTCTCCCTTTTCATTAATGAACTCAAGATCAAGAGGAACCATATTTCCCAATTTCTCATTAATTCCCAAAGTTGTTGCATGTACTGTAACCAGTAGCATTAAAAACATCAAAAGTTTTTTCATTTACCCTCCAAATTTTTTATAATTTTCTATATTTATAAAAAATATACCCATCATTCTAGACTACTCGCACTTAAATGGTAATAAAAAGGGATATGTAATATGTAATTTAACAGATAATGAACACTTTTATGTCACAAATAATATTTTTTTTATCTTATTATAAGTTTTATTAATTATTTAAAATCACAATTTTTGGTATTTAGACATGGATATCGCAAAGCAAGGAGGAAGTCACGCTTTTCCTTTCATACTTTGAATAGAGTGTGTAAGATAGTGCTGATCGACTGTTATTTTTTGTTCTTTAGGTATGAAGATCCCAAAGCAGAGGGAAAATTACGCTTTTCCTTTGGCACTTTGGATAGAGTGAATATATTGGTAATCAACCGTTATTTTTTGTTCTGTGGGTAATGCCTTGGAGAGTCTTTCTATCATCGATTCAAAATCTTCAAAAAGATAATTTGCCATAGATCCGGGGATAGGATTGATCTCGTTAAGCAGAACCTCATCCTCTACAACAAAAAAGTCACAGCGGATGACACTTCCTTTAAACAAAGGATCGTAAATCTTTTTAAAGCTCTCTTGAATCTTCTCTTTTAGCGTATCTGTGATGTCTGCTGCCCGTACTTGGGAATCTCTGGAGAAGTCCATGTATTTTTTTTCAAAATCTAAAAATTCTTCTTTATGCGGTTCTTCGACAATAGAAAGTTCCCAATCATTGGTATATGCCCCTGCCTGATTAAACTCTTTGACCCCTTCGATAAAAGGTTCTACAATCACATCAGTATCAAATTCAAAAGCAACATCAAGTGCATAGTCAAGTTCAGATGCTTCTTTGACAATACTTACACCGATACTTGACCCTAAACGTACTGGTTTAATGATCACAGGGTAGTCCATAGAAATGATTCTCTCATCATTTTTAGAAAGGTATTCATACGCCACCGTTTTGACACCCAGACTCTCTGCTAAAAATTTGGTATAGAGCTTGTTGTATGAGAGGGCTGAAGCTTCCATACGAGGAGAGATAAATGGTATGTTAAAATACGTCATCATTGAAGATATCTTTCCGTCTTCACCATCACGGCCGTGTATAAGGTTCAGTGCTACATCAAAATCTACAGACTTTGAACCAAACATGCCATCGATAAAAAATCCATTTTGCTTTAAAGTAAGTTCTTTAGACTTTTTATATTCACCTGAAGAAAAAAGTTTTGAATTTATTTTCTCTGTATCTATCAAATAAAACTTTCTGTCAGGAGAGACAAAAATATAGGTCAATGTAGATCTTTTAAGTACTTTTTTCATTGTAATGGCAGAGACAATGCTGATCTCGTGCTCAAAACTTGAACCTCCAAATAGTATGGCAATATTCATACAGTCTCCTTAAAGCATCTTGGCAAATTCGCCAAAGATATATGCTGATTCATGTGGTCCGGGACTTGCTTCCGGGTGGTGCTGTACTGACATGGTGGGAGAGTCATTGTATTTGAGTCCCTCAATGGTATTGTCGAACAGGTTGGTATGTGTGACCGTAGCCACTTCTGTAATGTTTTCGGGTACATTATAGTTATGGTTCTGTGCAGTGATCTCCACCGTTTTTGTCATAGCATTCATAACAGGGTGATTCCCGCCATGGTGTCCAAACTGAAGTTTATACGTGTCATACCCATGGGCAATCGAAAGCAGTTGATGTCCAAGACAGATACCAAAAAGTGGTACTTTACGTGCAATGAGTTTTTTAATCTTTTCCTGCTCATCTTTTAAAATAAGAGGATCGCCGGGACCATTCGATAAAAACACCCCATCGATCTCTTTACTGTCAATCTTAGCAATAATATCTTCTGCTGACATATCGTTAGGTACCACTGTCACTTCCATACCTGCATGTGTCAGTTCATTTAAAATATTTCTTTTAATACCAAAATCAAGGGCAATGATCTTCTTTGTTGTTTCCGGTATATTATACGTAAATGTATCAGTATTGTAACGTGCCTCTGTATGCACATAACTCTCTTTTGTACTGACCTCTTCTATATAGTTTACCTCTTCAATACGAGGAGACGATGCTAAGACTTTCTGAAGTGCTTCTTTATCATGGATCTCAGTAGAAGCTACCATCATCATAGCACCCTCTTCTCTTAAGAGCTTAGTAATAAAACGTGTGTCAATTTCTGTAATTCCCATCACGTTATTTTTAAGCAACAAAGCAGCCAGTGTCTCTTCAGATCTAAAGTTGGAAGGACGATCCTGATACGTACGTACGATGATACCTTTACAGTGGGCACCTTTACTTTCCATATCTTGTGCATTACACCCAACATTACCGATCTCTGGCATGGTAAAGGTAACAAACTGTCCTGCATAGGAAGGATCTGTTACAATTTCCTGGTATCCAGTAAGTGAAGTATTAAATACAACCTCTCCCACAGAAGTACCTTCCGCACCGAAACTTTTGGCTTCCAATAAGAGACCATTTTCAAAATATAAACTTATTTTTTGCATTTTCACTCCTTCACGGTGCATTAAAATACACCCTACTCTGCTTTTTAAAGCATTCCTCTTTTTGATAACTCTTCCTGGTAAAATCTTTCATACAACAATTCATAATCCTGACTTCCAGGAACAACCTCTTTTTCCATACCTCTTATCTTGTCATACACAATATCATCTATCTCATCATAGGCATCCGCAAAGGCTTTAAATGCTTTAAAAATAACATTTTTCACCTGGTTTTCATTCACTGTATATTCTGCTAAATAATTTTCATAGAGTTCATCTAAAATAAGGTGTGCCAAGTCATTATAGCGATCATCATAGTTCATGATCACGCCAGCTTCCGGGGCCATCTTCTTTTTGATCATGAAAAAAAGTTGTCTCTCATCTGCATGTTGGAACTCTATCTCATCATAGTTCTCATCCAATATCTTTTTGACTTTTTCATCAAGCGCATGTTCTTTTGCCAAGTTTTCATCGATGATCACTTTACATGCTTCAACCACAGCTTCTCTACCCTTAGGCAGTGTAATAAAAGGTGCATTGGCTAAATCTATACCAATCTTTGTGGCGACGTATCCTGTTTGTTGTGGTTTTAATCTCATGCTATGAACTCCTCAATTTTTTATTCTTTAAAGCGACAAGTCGCGTGAGCCCTCTGCTGAAGAGAACTCAGTGTTAACGTAGCCATTTGCGGCTTTGCTCAAATGGCATTATCTTATAATTGTATCGGCTCTCTCTGGACTTGTGGAGATGATCCCCATCTTTGTCCCTATCATCTCTTCAAGTGCTTCAATGTATGACTTTGCTGTATCTGGTAGATCGTCAAAGACCCTTACACCTTCTGTCTTGTCCCAGCCTGGGAAAGATTTATAGACAGGTGTGGCATCTTCAAGTTCATAAGGAACATAATTGATCTCTTTTCCATCTACTTCATAGGCTACACATACTTTGATCTCATCAAAACCATCAAGTACATCTAACTTCATGAGTGCTACCTGGTCTACCCCATTGACACGTACGGCGTGACGCATGGCCACAGCATCAAACCAGCCACATCTTCTTGGACGTCCTGTGGTTGTACCGAATTCATGTCCATTTTTACGAAGCCTGTCTCCCTCTTCTCCAAAATCTTCAGAAGGGAAAGGGCCATTCCCCACTCTTGTACAGTAGGCTTTTGCAATACCTGTTACTTTGCCAAGATCTTTAGGGTTTATCCCCAGTCCTGCACATGCCCCCGCACTGACGGTCGTAGAGGAGGTAACATAAGGGTAAGTCCCGTGGTCAATGTCCAACATCGTACCCTGCGCACCCTCAAGAAGTATCTTCTTCTCTTCCTCCATGATCTGCCACATAAGTTGTGTTGTATCTGTAATGAATGGACCCAATACCTCTTTATACCCTTCAAGTTCAGCCAAAAGCTCAGACTCTACAGGGGCTTCTACGCCCATAGCATCAAACACTGGTTTATTCATAGCAAAATATGCTACGATCTTAGCTGTCAATTTTTCAGGGTTCAGCAATTCTCCAAGTCTATGACCAATACGTGCGATCTTGTCACCATACGCAGGTCCAATGCCTTTACCTGTGGTACCAATGGCTTTGTCACCCTTCATGCGTTCTTTGGCTTGGTCTATCTGTGCATGGTAGGGTAACAAGACATGGGCTTTGTCAGAGAGGAAAAGTCTTCCTTCCAGATTATCGAACTGTACCATCTCTTTGATGAAGTCTTTGGGTGAAAGTACCACACCGTTCCCCACAATATTTTTGGCACTTGCATTGAGTACACCTGAAGGAATAAGATGCAGTGCATACTTTTTACCATCAATAACAATCGTATGCCCCGCATTGTGACCTCCTGCAAAACGACAGACATAGTCATGTGTTTGTGCCATATGGTCAACAATTTTTCCTTTTCCTTCATCTCCCCACTGGAGACCTACAATTAAATCTGCTTTACTCATCTAGCCTACCTTCTTCATTTTATTCGCAATACACTCATCTGTATAGAGTGCAAATCCTGCTGCTTCCACACCATCGACTGTATATATACCGCCCATAGCCAAAAGACTGTTCCCTTCAAACATTCTAAATGTTAAAGAGTCATAATATCTCATCTTTGCATAAAAGAGTGGTGAGATAACCATATTGCTATACGTAACTGTTTGTGCAGCCTCTCTGATCTTTTCAAGTTCAGCTTTAATATCAGCTGGGAACACAGACAGATCATCTAAGTCTTCCAAAGCACTTACCCTTACAAGCTGTTCTATCCATGGTAGATCTGCACCTATGACCTGTTCGACATGCATTGACTTCAAGACTTCCAGTGAAATACCATACCTTTCATTTAAAAGATGCGGTATACGGATATTGGCTATCTGCATCATAGGCTTGGCCTCTATTTCATCTAAAAGCATGGTTGCTGTTTTGGCGATCTCTTCAAAAGATCCATCAATGATCTCCACACCGATCTGATACTGCTCCTGTGTCGGGAAAGTTACTGTTGGTTGAATATAAAACCATTTTTTAGACTCTGTACTGCGCCCCAGTCTTTTTGTCACAATACGGACAACATCTGCTGTAGAATCTGCACGTAAGGTCACTTCATGGTTTTCTGCATCATTCAGTCTCACCAATGGTTTTTGATCTTCAAATGCTTCATGCTGATGATAGGAGAACATCGGTGTTACGATCTCTTCAAAACCAAAGTTCTCCAACATTTCAGCAGAGACAAATTCTATCTCTCTTTTTATTTTAGCTGACTCACCAAAGTAAAGTTTTGACCCCGAAGGGATTTCATGTTCAAATATCATTTGTAATACACCTCATTAAAAATACGATTGGCTGTGCCGTCAAAATCTCTTTTGCCTAATTCATCTAAAGCCAATTCAATGGCGTTCACTACCCATGCAGACTCATATACAGGAATAAGACCCATCTGATTAATACGGAAAAGTTTTCCTTTTAAATGATCTTGTCCCCCGGCTATATTGACGCCATAATTCGTTTTTAGCAACTTACGAATGGCTTCGGCATCTTCATCAAACACAGTTGACATAGAAGGTGCAGGTGTTTGGGGATACATAGAAAAGCCAATGGCTTCGAGTGCAGCTTGTGTTGCTGACGCTCTCGCCTTTGTATTGGCATATAAAGCATCCACACCCTCTTCATCAATAGCATCAAAGATAGCATTCAACCCAATGATCAATGTGGTAGCAGCAGTATAGGCGGTTGTATTTTTCTGTTGCTTTTTAATTTCAGAAGCAAGGTTAAAGTAGTAGTCTTCTCCTGCACCTATCTTCTCTACAGCTGCAGATGAAAATCCTATCATCGCCAAACCTGGTGGCAGCATCAAGGCTTTTTGACTTCCTGTGATCAATGCATCTATGTGTGAGACATCAATAGGTTCTACCCCGACAGCTGTAATACCATCGGCAACGACCATGATGTCTGGGTTGATCTCTTTGACCTTTTTTGCAATGGCTTCGACAGGATGACGCAAGCCTCCCGCACTCTCACACACTTGAATAAACAGAGCATCAACATCTGGATGCTTCTCTAGTGCATTCTCTACATCTGCCACAGAGCATGGTGTATTCCATTCATAACTTAACTCCACTTTCTTTTTGTCCATAG
The DNA here is from genome assembly GCA_015661535.1 of Sulfurovum sp. Classification (GTDB taxonomy): domain Bacteria; phylum Campylobacterota; class Campylobacteria; order Campylobacterales; family Sulfurovaceae; genus Sulfurovum. The sequence continues at coordinate 9,624 of DQVY01000004.1, forward strand.
CATCGGCAAGCTTTCCAAAACGCTCACCAAACTTACCTGCATTGACCGTTAAGGCTTTGCTTTTACAAAGGTTTAACATACATGCTTGCATAGCGCCGGTTCCTGAAGAAGCGATCATCACACACTCGTCCATGCCTAAAAGTTTCAAAAGACGTTCTCTTGCTTCTTTAAAAATAGCTTCAAATTCTGGTGTTCGATGGTGAAGGGTAGGTGTAGCCATTGCCAAACGTACTGACTCTGGTACGGGTGTAGGGCCTGGTGTAAAAAGTAACATAAAAATCCTCGCAATCGCCATCATGACGACGGCGTAATTAGCGAGATTATATCTAAAATGAAGTTAGAAGTTGTTTGCTTGTGCACAAACAGAAGAAGTCAGCTTATGAAATATCACACATTAAAGCAAAACTTTTTACAAATGGTCCAGCCATTGAAGGGTTTTTGATCATCGCTTTGAAATCACCTTCAACAAATTTCAATTTTCCTGTTGCAAAAGCCATCCCCATGGAAGCCATAGAAAGTGGTTTTGTACACCATTTGTCCCAGTCTTTTGCAGAAGCTCTCATGTCCCAGTCAGGTGTTTCACCCTCATATAAACCTGCACGTGTTGCGATACCATTCTCTACTACAAACACACAGCGGGGTTTGTCCTCATCTTTAAATCCACAGGTAATCGTTGAGTTGAAATTGATCTCTGCCAGTTTTCCTGAAACCTCCGGACTTGCATTCCATGCATCTTTAAGATCGTTGATCCATTCGTCTGTAAAAATTTGTGCCATAATTTTCCTTTTAAATAAAATGTGTCTACCATTTACGATACTCTTTCTTGGCTTAACCCTACAAACTTAAACTGTAATTACTAAAAGAAAAATATGCTTTGTCTCTCTTCGTAAAGATTGAAACAAAAACCTATATTCTCTTATTATTTTTCTCTTAATCCAA
>DQVY01000301.1 GCA_015661535.1 Sulfurovum sp.
ATGGCATCTCGAATACTTTTTCGATATTTGCTCCAAGAGGTACCCTGTTGTTTTAGGATCTTTTGCATCTTAGGGACGGTAAGGTTGTTTTGCAGGGCAATCCCTGATATTTTAGCATCTACAGATTTTTCATCTACTTTTATGTCTTTCATAGCAGATTGCTGCAGTCTGTCCTGGATAAGAAGATCGGTTGCTTCCTGTTTGGAAACCTGCATCTGTTTTTGAACCGCTCGGATCTCTGCAGTTGTTACTGGTTCTCCTTCAACGATGAGTGCAATGCCATCAACCATTTTCCCGTAAGAAAAGGTAAGTAAAGTGATAAGGCTGAGTAGAACGAGTTTTTTCATGCGTGTGTCCATTTTATAGTAAAGTAGGAAAATTATAGCATAATTGCGTAAATTTAATATGAATTATGTCATTTAGGATATAATGATTTTTTATACAATAAAGGCAAAAGATATGATAAAAATGATGGCTTTATGGACCGTATTTGCAGCACTGCTCTTTTCTCAAATGCCAAATGAATGTATCGTTTGTCATGAGGGTATCAAAGATATCCGCGATAAGAGTTCAGGGATGATGCAAGCTATTTTAGCCAAAGCAGAAGAAGCTGGAGCAAAGGGTAATGACTGTGTGGTCTGTCACGGGGGTAACCCGGAAGCGACAGTGAAAGAAGCAGCACATAAAGGGACATTGTCATATTTTAAAACACATGAAGGTCCTAAAGCCTACTATCCTTATCCTGCAAGCCCATGGATAAACAAAAATACCTGCGGCATGTGCCATGCCACACAGGTAGCGGCACAGGAAAACAACCTGATGGCAACAGAACAAGGCAAGATACATGGTGCCTTATGGGGATTTGGTGCAAAAGAAGGCTACATACACACTTACACAAATTTTGGCACAAAATCCATACATGAACGCATAGGAACAGCGGTGTACAAAGAGTATATGGCAAAACTGCAAACCCTGGAACCTCAAGGTTTTTTAGAAGAGACCAAAGAATTACCTGCTGCCCCTACAGCAGAAGAAGTAGAACGAGACCCGACACTTTCTATGTATACTTATTTACGTCAAGAGTGTTTACGTTGTCATACAGGGGGAAAAGGACGTAACAGAAGAGGAGACTACCGAGGGTTAGGCTGTGCTTCCTGTCATGTACCATACTCCAATGAAGGACTTTATGAGGGTAAGGACAAAAGCATCCCAACAACAGAGCATGGACATATGCTGGTCCATGCCATACACTCTTCACGTGAAGTAAAAGTTGAGGTCAATGATGTCAACTACTCGGGCATACCTGTAGAGACCTGCACCACGTGTCATAACCGCGGTAAGCGAATAGGGGTAAGTTATCAAGGATTGATGGAAACAGAGTATCAGTCTACTTTTGACAAGCAAGGCAAGGGACAACCTAAACTGCATACTAAACGCTACCTGCACTTGACAGAAGATATACATTATTCAAAGGGTATGCTCTGCCAAGACTGTCATACTTCCAATGACATGCATGGAGATGGCTTTGCAAGAGGTGCAAATCTGGGAGCAGTAGAGATAGAGTGTCAAGATTGTCACGGTACCACACAAAAATACCCATGGGAACTCCCTCTTGGGTATTCAGATGAGTTTGCAACTACGCCTAAAACAGGCAAATCCAGAGGAACGACCAAAACCTTGGCAAAATACTTAGAACAAGGGGCTATCCCTTCAGATAAAGGAGATGGGTTTTTGCTCTCTGCCAGAGGAAACCCTTTAACAAAAGCCATACGCAAAGGCAATAAGGTAATAATGCATCTCTCTTCAGGGAAAGACATTGAGCTTAAGCCCCTGAAACTGTTGAAAAAAGAAGATAAGATCTCCAAAGAGGGCTTGGTTGCGATGGATCAGATACAAGCCCATACGGATAAACTTGAGTGTTATACCTGTCATGCGACATGGGCGCCTCAGTGTTATGGCTGTCATGTGAAAGTAGACTACTCGGGAGGTAAACAAAACCCTGACTTTTTGGCTGCATCCAAACATCATGTCAATGGTAAAACAGGTGAGGTTGACACACTGAAAGACTTTTTGGTTGACGGTAAAGTGACAGAGACACGCAGCTATTTACGCTGGGAAGACCCAGCACTAAGCCAAAATGGGGAAGGACGTGTTTCTCCCACTATTCCTGGCTGTCAAGTTACATTGACAGTGATAGGGAAAGAGGGGAACACGCTTTTACAAAACCATATCTTTAAATTGCAAGGCGTAGAAAACAATAGTAGCGTCACTGTGCCGAAAGATGGGGTAAATTCCATTGTCATGTCCCCTGTTCAACCGCACACGGTTTCTAAAAAGTCACGTACCTGTGAGTCTTGTCATGCGAGTCTTAAAGCACAGGGGAAGGGCATTAACGGAGGGAAGTATTTTTCTGACCAAAGCAAAACCACGATTGTGGACCTCATGGCAGCAAACAAAAAACTGCTTGTCAAGCAGGTAGATGAGCAGATACCTGCCATACCAAACCTCAAACATGACTACTCGGTGATGATAGACGAAAACGGCACACAGGTACAAACCGTAGGAAATCACTGGAAACTCTCACAGGCACTTGATAAAAAAACGCTTGATAAACTGGATAGACAAGGGACCTGTCTGGCTTGTCACCAAGAATTACCCAGTAAAGACTTAGCGGTTTCTCTCATGGTGCATACAGCAAAGTATGTGGGGGTAAACATCGACAATGAAATGCACAAGACCATTGTGCATAAAAGTATCTTGCTTTCTGCCTGGGTACAGGTGCTTGGCGGATTGTTCCTTGGCGGAGGATTGGTGTACTGGGTTATGAGACGACGCAGGCGGATGCAGTGCAAAAAAGAGTAAGAGTAAGTAAACTTTAGTAAAATATACAAAATAAATCATGGAGAACACGATGACAATAACAAAAAGAGTAACATTTATAGCCAAAGAGGGTGCAGAAGAGAAAATGAAAGAATTGCTTTCTGCCATGGTAAAGCCTAGCAAGGCTGAAAAAGGTGTGATCTTTTATGAGATATTCCAATATGCAGACAATCCTAGAAAGTTTATGGCCTATGAGTCTTGGGAAGATGAGGCAGCACTGGACGGGCATAAGGCTTCTGCACACTATGCAGTCTACAAGGCAAGCTACGAGCCGTACTGTGAACACAAATACTCAGACAACCTAGAAGTGTTGGGATAGCATGAAAAACCTATGGGATGAGGGTAAAGCCTCAGAGTGTAAAACAGACTTGGATATGCGTGTCTATACTTCTAACCTTTTAGGACAGAGTGATGAACTGGTGCTTCATGGCGGGGGCAATACTTCTGTGAAATCTATGGTAGATGGAGAAGAGATACTTTATGTCAAAGGCTCAGGGTGGGATCTGGTAAGCATAGAAGCGGAAGGTTTTGCCCCTGTAAAAATGACAACACTCTTAGAGATGGCAAAGATGAAAAGTCTTTCTGACACGGACATGGTCGCAGGGCAAAAAGAAGCGATGATAAACCCCGCTGCACCAAACCCATCTGTAGAAGCGATACTTCATGCACTTATTCCTTTTAAAGTAGTAGACCATACCCATGCAGATGCAGTGGTAACCATATCTAACTCTAAAAAAGGGCAAGAGCATATTGCAAACTTGTATCCCAATTTCCTCATTATCCCTTACGTGATGCCAGGGTTTATTTTGGCGCAAAAGATCTATGAGATGACAAAAGAGGACTTCGACTGGGATGCTTGTGAGGGGCTTATCTTGCATAATCACGGTATCTTTACTTTTGATAATGATGCAAAAAAATCGTATGAGAAGATGATAGAAGCGGTCTCTAAAGCAGAGGAATTTCTAGCCAAAAATGCTGAGGTGGTGTTTGATGACATCGAACCTATGGCTTTTGAACTGGATGATCTGAAGATAGATAAATACATGCATGTGAATCAAAGCCCTTTGGCACTTCACTATGCTTCACAAGATGATCTTCGTGCAAAAGTGACACGTGGTGTACTGACCCCTGAACATATACTCCGTACCAAACGCGTACCTTTGGTCGTAGAGGATGGAGATGTGGAAGAAGCACTGAAACATTTTAAAGTTGCCTATGAAGCATATTTTAATGCTTATAAAACAGATGAGATCATGCTTGATCCCAACCCTAAATATGCTGTTATTAAAAACTTCGGTGTTCTAAGCTTTGGAAAAACGCAAAAAGAGGCTGATGTCATTAATGATGTGGTAGAACATACCATGATGGCGGTGCTTCGTGCAGACAAATTGGGTGGGTACAAAAGTATCTCTATCCCCGATAGTTTTGCTATGGAGTATTGGGAACTTGAACAGGCAAAATTGAAAAAAACATTATAGGATAACGTATGCAATACCTCATGGCAATAGACGCGGGTACAGGTTCAGTAAGAGCAGTGATCTTTGATAGCAAAGGCAATCAAATATCTGTTGCCCAAAAAGAGTGGATACATCTTGAAGTAGAGGGTGTAGAAAACTCTATGACCTTTGATGTTGAGAAAAACTGGGACTTGACAGTATGGTGTATACAGCATGCCTTAAAAAAAGCAGGCTTGCAAGGCTCTGATATCTTGGCTGTGAGTGCTGCGTCTATGCGTGAGGGCATTGTGGTGTACGACAAAGATGGGGAAGCTTTTTGGGGTGTTGCCAATGTGGATGCAAGAGCGGACAAAGAAGTACGTTACCTAAAAGAGCATTATGAAGGCATAGAAGAAGCATTTTATGCAGCATCGGGACAGACCTTTGCTTTGGGTGCGCTGCCTCGCATGCTTTGGCTTAAAAACAATGCACCAAAACTTTATGAAAAAGTAGCCTCTCTCTCTATGATAGGAGATTGGATACTCGCCAAACTCTCAGGAATCATTGCTACCGATCCTAGCAATGGAGGGACTACAGGTATTTTCTCTTTAGAAAAACGTACATGGTCAGTAGAAATGGCAGAAAAAGTAGGCATAAAGAAAAACATTTTTCCTCCTGTGCTGGAAACAGGCACCGCTATGGGAACCGTGACAAGTAAAGCTGCAGCAGAGACAGGTCTATCAACGTCTACCGTTGTGGTTATGGGTGGCGGGGATGTGCAGTTGGGTGCGGCAGGACTAGGTGTTGTCAAAGAGGGCCAAGCTGCAATTTTGGGCGGTTCCTTTTGGCAACAGGTTGTCAACATAAAAAGTACAGTCAAACCGCCTAAAGATATGGCAATTCGTGTCAACCCCTATGTGACAGCAGGACTTTCGCAAGCAGAAGGTATTACCTTTTTCTCCGGACTTATTATGCGATGGTTCAGGGATGCTTTCTGTGATCTGGAAAAAGTTGAAGCCAAAGAGAGAGGCATAGATGCCTATGCGATCCTGGAAGAAAAAGCAAAAAAAGTACCGCTTGGTTCCTACGGTATCCTCCCCATTTTTTCAGATGCTATGCACTACGGCAAGTGGTACCACGCCGCACCTTCCTTTATAAATCTTTCTATAGATCCGGAGGTGTGCAACAAGGCATCGATGTTTAGAAGTTTAGAGGAGAATGCCTGTCTGGTCTCCGCAATAAACTTAGAGAAGATCAAAACATTCACCGCTTTGGAGATAAATGAGATCGTTTTTGCGGGAGGGGCTAGCAAAGGAGCGCTATGGTGTCAGATATTGGCAGATGTAACAGGGTGTGTGATCAAAGTACCAAAAGTAAGGGAAGCTACTGCATTGGGTGCCGCTATGGCCGCAGGTGTAGGCATCGGAATCTATGAAAACATTGCTCAAGCGGCAGACATCTTGGTTGAATGGGAGAAAAGTTATATCCCTGACATGAAAAATTTTGAAAGCTATCAAAAGCTTCAAGAACGCTGGCAGAAAGTGTATGAAAATCAACTCTCTTTGGTTGATCGGGGGCTGACAGAGTCCATGTGGAAAGCACCAGGACTTTAGTGTAAAATATATAAACAAATAACTATAATTTTGACCTTTTTATGTTATAGTACACGTATCAAATAGATAGAGAGGGTAGATTGTGGGAATATTTGATTTTCTAAAGAAAAAAGAACTCGTACCTTACGACAAGATCTATAAAGAATTAGATATTTTTACTGCAACCTCTCTTGCTATGCCTAAAATGAACAACCCCTTTTTACTAGACAATAAAAGTAAACATCCTATGATCTTTGGCTATTTTATGGGTGTCCTTGACCACATGGTACAGGCGTATGATCTTGATAAAAAAGACCAAAATACCGTTCAATCACACTATATTCTCCATAACTTTGCCAATAATGATGAGGAGTATGCTGCAGAGTTGCTGCAATATTGCGAAGAGATCAGGGAGAGGGACGATGTCAGTAATTACTCCCTACGGGGAAAACTTGCTATGAAGAAATGGAAAGCAGGAGGGCCAATGGCCGAATATGCACCTATGGGACTCATAAGAATTTTAAACGATTAGGCACGCTAAAGATCTCCTTAATTTCTTTCTATTCAACTTTTAGCTATAATCATGGCATTTTTAAAGCGTGGCAGTGTAAGCCACGATATATAAAGGCTTAATTTGAGTGAAAATATTATAGGTTACATCGATGACCAGGGAAACATTATAGACACACAGAGTGCAGGAGAAAACTGCACAGCAACACCTATAGAGTATGATAACTCTGAGGCTTCTTTAGAGATTGTACGTCACTCTACGGCGCATCTTATGGCACAGGCAATTAGCGAACTGTATCCTAATGCACAATTTTTTGTAGGCCCTGTGGTGGACGAAGGATTTTACTATGACTTCAGGGTAGATGAGCAGATAGGTGAAAATGATCTTAAAGCCATTGAAAAGAAGATGAAAGAGCTCATTAAGAAAAAGTACAAGATCGAAAAGTATGTAATGACTAAGGCTGAAGCTTTAGAAAAATTTGCAAACGACGACTTGAAACAAAAAGTGATGACACGTATTGAAGATGATACACTTTCTGTCTATAAGCAAGGGGATTTTGAAGATCTCTGTCGCGGACCTCATGTACCGGCGCTTCGTTTTCTACATAATTTTAAACTTACAAGAGTAGCCGGGGCTTACCTGGGTGGTGATGAAAAAGCAGAGATGCTGACACGTATTTACGGTATTGCTTTTGCAGACAAAGCATCACTTAAAGACTACGTGACCATGATGGAAGAGGCAAAAAAACGTGACCATAGAAAAATTGGTGCGGAGATGGAACTCTTTATGTTTGATGAAGCAGCAGGACCGGGACTTCCTTTCTGGATGCCAAAAGGGGCTAAACTTCGTTATAAATTAGAAAGTATTTTGCATAAAGCGCACCTTAGCCGCGGGTATGAACCTGTACGCGGTCCGGAGATACTCAAAGCAGATATGTGGAGAACTTCGGGGCACTATGCCTGTTATGGCGAGAACATGTATTTGACAACGATCGATGAGCAGGAGTATGGGATCAAACCTATGAACTGTTTGGGGCACATCCAAGTCTTCAAACATACGCCAAAGTCTTACCGTGATCTGCCGTTGAAGTATTATGAATACGGTGTGGTACACAGACATGAAAAATCGGGTGTATTGCATGGTCTTTTCCGTGTACGTGAATTTACCCAGGATGATGCACATATTTTCTGTGCACCCGACCAGATAGCAGCAGAAGTGCTTGACGTGGTAGAGTTTGTAGATGCTGTGATGAAACTCTTTGGTTTTGAATACACCATGGAGATATCGACCAAACCGGAAAAAGCCATTGGTGAAGATGCTGTTTGGGAAGTCGCGACACAAGGTTTAAAAGATGCCTTGAACGGCAATGATCTACCATTTACCATTGATGAAGGCGGGGGTGCTTTTTACGGCCCTAAGATTGACATTAAGATCACCGATGCTATTGGGCGTAAGTGGCAGTGTGGAACGATACAGGTAGACTTTAACCTCCCTGAACGTTTTGAAGTAGAGTATGTCGGAGAAGACAATAGCCGTAAGCAGCCCGTGATGATACACAGAGCCATTTTGGGATCATTTGAGCGTTTCATTGGTATTCTCACCGAGCATTATGCGGGAGAATTTCCTTTCTTCCTGGCACCGGTACAAGTGATCTTTGTACCTATTTCAGATTCACATGTCGATTATGCCTATGCGCTTAAGAAAAGGATGCTTTTGGAAGGTATGGATGCTGAGGTATATGACAAAAATGACTCACTCAACAAACGTATACGTAATGCAGAAAAGCAGCGTGTACCGTACGTGGTGATAGTTGGAGATGAAGAAGTCAAAAATAATACAGTCGCCATACGTGACAGACGTAACAAAGAACAGTATAATCTTACACAAGATGAATTTATGGTAAAATTAACGAAACAACTTCAAGAAGGTAAAATTTGAGTAGACAAAACGACAGAAACAACAGAGGAAGAAAAAAACCTGATGACACCATCATGAATGAGGCGATCAGGATTCCTGAACTTAGGGTACTTGGTGATGATGGCGAACAGTACGGTATCATCTCACTTGCAGAAGCGATGAACACAGCGAATGAAAAAGGCTTGGATCTTGTGCTTATGTCACCAGATGCCAAACCTCCTGTTGCAAAGATCATGGACTACGGTAAACACAAGTACGAACTTGAAAAGAAGAAAAAAGAAGCAAGAAAGAACCAGAAAAAGATCGAAGTGAAAGAAGTCAAGTTTTCTTGTAAAATTGCTGAAAATGACATCAACTATAAGGTCAAACATGCCAGAGAGTTCTTGGAAAAAGGAAAACATGTGAAGTTACGTGTATTCTTAAGAGGACGTGAAATGGCTAACCCTGAATGGGGGGTGGATGTACTTAACCGTGTATGGCCAATGCTTGAAGATGTAGGTAATCTTGAGAGCAAACCTTCTCAAGAGGGACGTTACATTAATATGTACGTGACGCCATTAAAAAAATAAAAGGAAATCAATGAGAAAAATTTTGAAAATTGCGAGTGTGCTGCTTCTGGCTTCAATCACATTTACTGCCTGTGGTACCTCTAAAGTGTACAATGTAGCTCCGCAAAAGATAGATACACAAAAGTCATCTGAAAAGACCTACCAGGCAATTCGTGCTGCAGGACAGTCTCTTGGGTGGAATATCAGAAAGATCAAACCGGGTGTAGCTGAAGGTAAATTGGCTTTACGTGCACACGTAGCTGTGGTTCGTATTGACTATACAAGAAATTCATACAGTATTCGTTATGTACGCAGTACAAACTTAAAATACAATGCGAAAAAAGGGACTATCCACTCAAACTACAATGGCTGGATCCAAAATCTTGAAAAAGCGATCGACGCACGACTCTAAATTGTGTTACGCATACATCTTATAGTATGCGTAACTTTTTCCCTACCTGATTAACGGGGATCTTCTCTACAATTTCCAAGCGAATAGGAAACTTCAAATTTGAAAGCTTCTCTTTAAGTATCTGTTTGATGCACGCAATACTATACTCTCTTTTTGTTTCTAATGTAATGTCCAAAAATTCACCACGTAAAGAGCGCTTTTCCAAACCTACAAATACCAGGGCTTTGCTGATCTCTTTTTGTGCTTCAAGAATATCTTCGATCTGTACGGTAGAGTATCGTTTTCCTGCAAGTTTAAAAATTTTGTTACTTCTTCCTATGAGTGTAAACGCATTATCTTTCTTCTCAATGTAATCAAAGGTTTGTATCTCCCCATGGGTTGGTATAAAAGTATCTTTAAAAAGTGTCTTTGAGACAAAAGGCGAAGCGACCGACATCAATCCTTCTTTGTTGCTTTTTACTGCGACAGAAGGGAAGGGTGTCCATGAGGAGGTATGGTTTATTTTGTAGGCGATACCTCCTGTCTCTGTGGAACCAAAGATCTGTAATATATCACTGCAGTACTGTGCATTAAAGGTTTGGATACTCTCAGCGTCAAGAGGTGCAGTAGAAGAGACAAAGAGGGTATGAGAGAGTTTCTTTTTTGCCTGCAGTTTGTTGAGCGCTTTAATGTAGAGAGGGGTTGTAACAACCATGGTATAGGGGGCTATAAGGTCTATAAGATCAAAAGGCAAAAAATGTTCTTTTATCACAATATCTATTTGCTCGTGCAGCGGGTACAAAAGACCAAACAGTGATCCATAGAGGTGAATAAAGGGAACTGTGACAAGAACTTTTTTAATTTGGTACTTTTTGAGAAGTTCTGAAAGCATTTCTACTTCTGCCTGTAGGTTTTCTTTTGTTTTCAAAGCAGCAAGGGGATGCCCTGTTGTGCCCGAAGTATAGTAGATAAATTGAAAATGCTTTGCATCAAAAATTGTTTTTTTATCTATATCGGAAGGAAACTTCTGAATACCTAGGTTTTTTATTTGTGTCTGCAGTGATTGATTGCTCTCATCAAAGAGTACAGCTTTTTGATTATGTATATAGGCATGAAGTATGCCAAGGGCACTCTCTACTTTTGAATGGCTGTCTATATAGCCCAGAGGGCATATTTTTGGCGTTTGCGGCTCTTTTATGATGGGGTATGATGACAAAGTACCATCATCGTGAATGCATTTAAGATGCATGGTCACTCCTTTTGAGGGTAAGGAGCAAGAAGAAGATAGAGACAATTCCAATACTGGCAATGATCCCTAAAGAATGTAAAGCATCCATTTGGGAAAATACCAAAACACCAAACCCGGCAAAGGTACTGAGAAGTGAATAGCTGATGGCTTGTTTAGCACGTAAGTCATTTTTACAGGAAAGATAAATAGCATAGTCAACACCAATGGATAAAATGATAAAAAGCATAAAAATATGCAAAATATTAAAAGGGAAGAACAGACCATAGAGACTGATCATCGCTGCTGGAAACAGTAGAAAAATGACAGCATACAACATAGATGTACCTGTAATGACATAGAGGAGCAAGAGAATGACACAAAGTGCCAGTATCCCCAGTGTTAAAATGGAGTCTATGCTCTCCTGCATCATAGACTCAAAACGTTCTTTGAGGCTAAGGTTTTCTACAAAATAAAGGTTTTTGATCTCTTGGTAATGTGAAAGACCAATATGTCCAAAAGCAAAATAATATGCATCTGTTTTAAAGATATCAAGACCATAAGCATTTAATACCTGAAGTGTGTAGAGGGGTTGTTTCTCTTGGGGGAGATAAGCACGGCTAAAATAGCCTTTTTTAAATCCTAATGTGTCTGCGTCTTTTTTAAGTGTTTCTCGGAGTTTGGACATGTTTTGAAGGAGGGCAGTGTTTTTTGTATAACTTTTTTTAGAAACGAGATTTGCTAAAGGTATACGTACTGAAGGGGCGATACTCCGAATTTCTTTGGCATGGTCAATAAGAGTATCAATACTTCTCGCTTTGATAGCAAAAGGAATAGTCGGTTCCTGAGTGAGCGCATTTGAAAAAAAAGATTGTGTCTCTTTCAATGTTTTGTTGTCATAGTCAAGGTTCTTAATATCAAAATCAAAGTGTACCCAAAAACCTGAAGCAAGAATGACAATGAGAGAAAAGAAGAAAACAGGTTTTGTTTTAAGAAAATAGAAATGTTTGGGGAAGAGCGTGTCCTGTGTCTGTGCGGATCTGAAGCGCATCTTCGGATATAAAAAGGAAAAATGCACATAAGAAGCAAAGAGGGAAAATACCGCAAAGAGTGAAATTTGTTTAATGAGTACAAATGAAGTGAAAGAGAGGATAATAAAGGCTGAAATGGTAGTAAGAAAGCCAAACAGGACCTCTTTGTTATAAGGTTTATTCTCAGCATAGTACCCATGTAAATAGTGGTGAAACATATAGTCTATGGCGACTGTGCTAATGGAAATACCAAATACAAACACAAAAATTGAGATCTCATCATAGTATAAAGCCAATAGAGTGCTTGCAAATAATGCTGAAGAGGCAAGGGTGAGCAGGGTATTGAAAAGTAAGGCAAAATTCTTGAGCATCACTAAATACAGGAGCAGTAAAAGGCCAAAAGAGATTAGCATAATGCGATTGACATCTGCACGAATGACTTGAGAATTTTCAACATAATAAAAAATTGGGCTAAAGACCTTAATGGCGTTGTCTGTATCGATACGTTGTTGAATGTGTGTATAGAGTTCTTTATGTGCTTTGAGGGTTTTACTTTTGATGCGGAATGTGCTCATATATCCATAGTTCTCTAAAACAAGATGCCCATTTTTGAGTGCTATGGAAACCGTTTTCTCTTTATTAAATAAAGAAAAGGGATCAGAGGTATTGATCTGTACAGGGAAAAATGATCTTGTCATCTCTTGATACAACTCTTGGAGCATCTTGCTTATATTGAGTCTACTGATCTTACTTTGGTTGATATCTTGTGCATAGAGTGCATAGGTCTGAAGATGTTTCTGAAGCATTTCATTTTGCCTATACGTGTTTTCAGAAATATTTTCTAGCAAAAGGAACTCTTTTTCCAATCTTTGTATTTTGGCTAAGGCATTTTTATCAAACCCTTTCACTGCCAAGAGTAATGTTTTTGCCCCCTGTGTCTCTTCAAAGTGTTTGAGGAGGCTTTTTTCTTGAGAAGGGGGGAGAATGGAGAGCAGTGAGGTGGAAAAATGTGTATAACTTTTCAGTACGAGAAAAAGTCCCAGGAGAAACAGAAAAATGATACTGTTAGCATATTTACTGAATCTCTTCAATGTGAATCCTGTCCCCATTTGCTAGGTGTATGTCTAAAAAGTGTAATTTTCCTTTTTCTTTTTTATAGTGCATGGAAGAGATGTACTGTGCAACATTCTTTTTAGGTGACAATGTGACGCTGTGGTCCTTCTTTTTTATGTCAAAATAGGAGGAGAGGGTATTCGTTTTGTTGAAGTATACGGACTCAAAGAG
>DQVY01000228.1 GCA_015661535.1 Sulfurovum sp.
TCACCAATGTAAGGTTCCCAAGCATACTGGAAAGTGAGGTTTTGGACACTGCATAGGTATCATTATTGTTGATAGTAAGTTTCTCTTCTGTAAGATTAAAAACGGTATCACCCAGTATGATCTTTGAAGATAACTCATCTATATGAGATACTCCGCATAAGGACAATAGTTGCGCATCGGCAGCAATGATCTGATTGGTTTGGTTTAATAAATAGTACATGTTCTCAACGACTCCTCTGTTTAATTACTTTTTAATTACTTTCTTTGGCTAACATCTCTTGATAAATAGGAATGCTTTCTTCAACTTCTGTCGCTGATGCAGGGCGCCGTGCAGCAGAATAGCCAACAACTTCACCATTCTCAACTGTTGGTGCAATATGAGAATAGACCCAATAGTATCGACCGTCTTTTCTTAGGTTCTTCACCACACCGGTCCATTCTTTACCTGATTGTATCGTGTCCCAAAGTTCTTGGAATGCTGCTTTTGGCATGTCTGGATGTCTCACAATATTATGGTTCTTGCCTACGAGTTCATCTTTGGTATAGCCTGCAATTTCACAGAATTTACGGTTTGCATACGTGATAATGCCTTTAAGATCGGTCGACGAGATTATCAAACCTTGTTCAAAGACATATTCTTCATCAATTGGATTAGGTCTATTCATAGTATATATTACCCCTTTTTTAATGGTGTCACGAAGAAGAGCAGTAGATAATAAACGGTTAAACGTTCATACCTGTTTTGCAACCTGGCAATCTACATGAGACCCATGGTTTTCTGTCCCCACTTCACAATGAGTTTAGCTTATTAACCTAGGGTTATACGTTATATTATATTGACTTAAGCATCTTGTCCTAAAGATAATAAGGCATAACAACCCTGTTACTAAAACTGTATTACAATTAAACTAAAAATAGAATGAATTAATAACTTTTTTAGTAAAAAATATGAAAATATGCTTGTTTAAGGGTTATAATTTTTGATAATAGATGAAATTTTTTTATTTGTAACTTGTGCTATATCTTCTGCAGATGCTTTTTCAATCGCTTCAAAGGTACCAAAGTAGTCAATAAGTTTTTTAACTGTGGCTTTCCCGATACCCTTTTTATTGAGTAGCGATATTTGAGTATCATCTTTTCGTTTTTTATTTTGATGATAGGTAATGGCATAACGATGGGCTTCATCTCTTTGTCTTTGTATCCACTGCAGGCGTTTGTCATTTACTTTCAGCTCAAAGAGTCCTTCAGCGGTGTAAAGCATGTCTTTGGCAGCACCTTTTGCTCTGTGCGCTTTGGCATCAAGTTTTTCTTTTGCAATGGCTATGACATCAAGGTTTACCTGTGCTTCCTGCAGGAGCGTGTGGGCAAGATTGAGGTTGGCCTGTCCCCCGTCGAGTATCCATAGGTCTGGTGCGGGTGACTCTTTAAATTTCTCTATGCGTCGCGAGAGCATCTCTTTCATTTGGCCATATTCATCTTTTGCATGGAGTTGATAGCGTCTATAGGCACTTTTGTCCCATTTTCCTTCATCCCATACTACCATGCCTCCTACCGTTGCTACACCCATAAGATGTGAGTTGTCAAAGGTCTCTATGCGGTAGGGGATGGCAGATAGGTCAAAAAGGTCAGCAATTTTTTGTTCAATGATGGTATTGGCGTCTTTTTTTCGTAGCAACTCATCACAGTTTTGTAAGGCAAGTGTGATGAGCTTTGCTTTTGGACCGCGTGAAGGTGTAAGGATCTCTACTTTTTTGGAAAAACGTGTGGAGAGACTTTGTGCAATCTGGGGGCCGTCTTCAAAGGTATGTGCAGTCAGTATTTGTTTGCTTATATGAGGGGTATCAACAGTGTAGAATTCTAATAATGCCTGTTTGTAAGCTTCATTTTCATCAAAGATATGGGTATGTCTAAAATAGGCATAAGCCGAAGAGATGATCTTCCCTCCACGCATAAAGAGTTTGACGATAACCCCTCTTTCATCTCCATTCTTTATGGCAAAAATATCCAGATCCAGTTCTTTTGCCATATCGATATTTGAAGTGATACTTAAGGATGTTATGGCCTCAATGCTGTCTCTTGCACTGCTTGCCTCTTCATAACGTTCCTGTGCTGCAAGTGCTGTCATTTTTTGTGTCAGTACAGAGATAAGATCTCTACGTTTTACTATAGACGTTTTGGCTTCTGTAATGATCTCCTGATAATCCTGAGGCGTTACTTTTCCTTCACAGGGTGCAAGACATTTTTTGATCTGATAAAAGAGACAGGCTTTTCCTTCGTTCAAACAAGATTTTCTTTGCACCAAAGGATAGACTTCATACAGGGCATCAAGCAGGGCACGTCCTCCTGTCGGGAATGGCCCGTAATAGGTAATATTTTTTCCTTTAATGACTTTGCGTGTGATCTCAAAACGAGGATAGTCTACAGATTCGTCAATATAGATATAGGGGTAGGTCTTGTCATCACGCAGTAAAATGTTGTATTTTGGTTTGAGCTGTTTAATGAGAGAATTTTCCAGGATGAGTGCATCTTCTTCACTCTCTACCACAATATACTCAAGATTGACTGCTTCAGACAACATTTTTAAAATACGGGGACTTTGTGTAGGGTTGGGTTTAAATTCAGGGGTAAAACGCCAGTACGATTTGACCCTGTGTTTTAGGTTTTTTGCTTTTCCGATGTAAAGCAGTTTCCCTTTACTGTCAGAATATTGGTATACCCCTGCCTGAGAAGGAAGGTTTTGTACTATTGTTTGCATAAAATGAGTGCTTTGATACGGGCAAAGGATTCTTTTAATGTCTTATTCTCAGGCATTTTGAAGTTGCCTGTAGATTGTTCATAATAATGCGGTACAGTACTGGGTATTGCTTTCTCTTCCGGCATGGCATGGTATTTACTGTGAAATACCACCACTTTTTTTGCAGTCATAGAGTGACAAGCGTCGTCATGGGTATTGAGCTGTGTTAATAGGCTTTTTAATAAATCTCTATTATAATTAAGTTCCATTTTAAAACCGGGATGTGTGACTGCGATGAAAAGTGTGTCGTCTTTGATGTAAACAAAGGCAACCGCTTTTTGCCACTTTTGACTTAAAAGATTGATATATTTTTGGTAGCACTCTTGCCGTTTTAATGATTTGAACTGAGGTTGAGAAGATAAATGAGACAAAATCATAGAGGCTTTTTTCATAAAGCAATTATAACATCACTTTGCTGTATCATCTTGACAGGATGCGGATATAAAACAAATCCTGTCTATGTACCGGATGTGGATGAGAACACTACAAGTGTAAAAACAGAAGGGTAGTTATGGAAAAATATGACGTACTGATCATAGGTGCCGGTATTGCCGGACTCTATGCCGCGATGCAGTTGCCTGCAAGTAAAAAAGTACTGGTGGTGTGTAAAGATATTCCCTGGGAGTGTAATACCTTTTATGCCCAGGGAGGCATGACCACTGCTTTAAATGAAGCAGATATTCCCAGTCATATAGCAGATACTATGGCAGCAGGTTCTTTTCACAACAGCAAAGAAGCTGTAGAGATACTTTCTCGTACTTCACTGGAAACCACACAGGATATTATTGATAAAGGTATGCAATTTGATACTGATGAAGAAGGCAATATTCTCTATACCAAAGAGGCTGCACATTCGGTAG
Source organism: Sulfurovum sp. (assembly GCA_015661535.1). GTDB lineage: Bacteria > Campylobacterota > Campylobacteria > Campylobacterales > Sulfurovaceae > Sulfurovum. The sequence continues at coordinate 3,655 of DQVY01000228.1, forward strand.
AGCGTATCATCCATGCGGGAGGGGATGCTACGGGACGGTATATGCACTACTTCATGATGGTACAGAACAAACACAAACTGCAAAAAAATACACTTGTCTACGATCTGCTTATCGAAGACGGCAGGTGTTTTGGTGTGAAAGCAACAGTCAATTATGAGCCCACAACTATTTATGCGGATGATGTGATCATTGCCTCCGGCGGTATAGGTTCATTGTATGAATTCAATACAAATTCGCGAACCGTTTCTGCTGATATCCATGGTATTTGTGTAGAAAAAGGTATCGCCCTTGCTGATATGGAGTTTATGCAGTTTCACCCTACGGTTTTTGTCGAGACACCGTATGCGAGAAAACTTTTGCTTACGGAGGCATTAAGAGGTGAAGGTGCACATGTGGTAGATGATGAAGGCAGACGGTTTTTGTTTGATTATGATGAAAGAGGAGAGTTGGCAAGTAGAGATATAGTCGCACGGGGTATTTTTACACATATACGAAAAACAGGACAAAAGGCCTACCTTGATTTTTCAATGTTTGAAAAGAATTGGTTTGAACATCGTTTTCCGAACATTACACATACTTTTGCCTCACTTGGATACAGCTTTCCCACAGACAAGATCTCTATCTCTCCGGCATTTCATTATGCCAATGGAGGTATAAAATGTGATACCAACGGGTGTATAGAGGGTATGGAAGGTCTGTATGTCATAGGTGAGGCTGCACGGACAGGTGTGCATGGTGCAAACCGTTTGGCATCAAACTCACTGCTTGAAGGTGCAGTTTTTGCAAAACGTGCGGTTGACCATCTGCTCTCAAAAGCACACAAGGTGATCGAAATACCTAAATTTGAGAAGGATTATGGTAATATTCTGCACAAAGACAATGATAAAATCTATAAACATAAACTGCGTCAGATTATGTGGGAAGATATAGGTATTATTCGGACAACAAAAGGCTTGCATGAAGCCAAAAACCTTATTTATGATATGAAAAATAAAGAGATTGGCAGATTGCTGGAATTACGGCTTAATACCGCCTCAGCTATCGTAGATGCTGCATTGGCACGTACAGAGTCTTTGGGATCACATTACATAGAATCAGATCGATGATATGTATAGATATATTGATGAACAACAATTATTTTCAGGAGCAAGAATGCACGAACAACTTCATTTAACAACAACATGGGTGGGGATACTCTCCCTTGCGGTATTTGTAGTGGCCTATTATTTTATAGCCACAGAAGACAAATATCTTATTAACAAAGCAAAACCGGCTTTATTTGCCGGTACGGGTATTTTCATGCTTATTGGTCTCTATTTTGCTATAAATGGTATGGATGGACATCATCTGGAAAAAGAAGTTGAACACCTTATTGTAGAAATAGCGGGTATTTTCTTCTTCTTATTGGTCGCGATGACTTATATCGAAGCGATGATAGACAGAGGGGTGTTTTCTGCCTTGCGTTATAATCTTGTTTCAAAGGGTTACAGCTATAAAAAACTCTTTTGGGTTACCGGTCTTTTAGCCTTTTTCATCTCTCCGGTGGCAGACAACCTTACTACGGCGCTTATCCTCTCTACCGTACTTTTAACCATAGACAAAGAGAACAAATCATTTTTGATACCAAGTGCTATCAATGTGGTTGTTGCAGCCAATGCAGGTGGTGCATGGTCACCATTTGGTGATATTACGACGCTTATGGTGTGGGTAGCAGGAAAAGGTGACTTTACAGAGTTCCTCTTTTTATTCCCATCTGCCATTCTTGGTTGGGGTATTACAGCATTTTTACTTTCTCGTTTTGTGCCTGCGGGTAAACCGCCATTTCATGCAGATGAAGAAAAAATTGATATCGCTGAGGGCGGTAAAGTGATTATCGGACTTTTTGCTTTGACCATTTCCATGGCTGTAGTCTCTCACCAAGTCTTGCACCTGCCTGCTATGTGGGGAATGATGTTTGGTTTATCCATACTCAAAATGTATGTCTATACCATTAACAGAAGTGCATCAGAGACACAAGTGAATGTATTTTCCTGGATAGCAAAAATTGAGAACGATACACTACTCTTCTTCTTTGGTATTTTAGCCGCAGTAGGGGGACTTCACTTTTTGGGTTTCTTAGAATACTTTACAGCACTGTACAGCCAGTTTGGTGCAACAGCAGTGAACATCGGTGTAGGGTTCCTCTCCGCAGTGGTAGATAATGTACCGGTTATGTCAGCAGTACTTAAAGCAAGTCCGGACATGGGTGTGGATACCCAGTCTCAATGGATGCTTGTAACGATGACTGCAGGAGTGGGTGGATCACTCATTTCATTTGGTTCTGCAGCCGGTGTGGGTGTGATGGGTAAAATGCATGGTATCTATACTTTTGCTGCACACATGAAATATGCCTGGACAGTACTCATCGGGTACATTGTTTCTGTGATTGTGTGGTACATACAGTTTGAAGTGCTTCATATTGCTGCCCATCGTATGTAAGTCTGTAGGGTGCGTTTCTGTTCTCATTCCCATGCTTTGCGTGGGAATGTATACTGAAACCTGATAAACGGAAACAGTCTATTTTTGCATCAAACTTTCATATGCGTTCCCACGTACAACGTGGGAACGAGATAGATATCAATTATTATAGTTTAAATAAAAGGAAATAACTCATGAAGCAAGTACCTATCTTAGTCTTGGACTTTGGCTCACAATACACACAACTCATCGCACGAAAATTAAGAGAGTCAGGGGTCTATACGGAAGTTGTACCTTACCGTGAAAGCCTTGATGCGATCAAAGCAAGAAAACCGCAGGGGATCATACTCTCCGGCGGCCCTGCATCGGTGTATGCAGAAGATGCCTACAAACCGGATGAAGGTATATGGGACCTTGGTTTGCCGATCCTGGGTATCTGTTACGGTATGCAGCTCATTACACAGCATTTTGGCGGCAAAGTGGTTGCGGCAGATCATCATGAATATGGAAAGGCAAAACTGAAAATAGAGAATGACTCTTCTATTTTTAAAGGTATTGCAGATGACTCTATTGTCTGGATGAGCCATGGGGATAAGGCAGAAAAGCTGCCTAAAGGTTTTGAGATCATTGGGACTTCTGAGAACTCTCCTTATGCCGCTATTGCAGATAATATACGTAAAGTCTATGCTTTTCAGTTTCATCCGGAAGTACACCATTCGGTAGAGGGCACAGTGATGTTGAAAAACTTTGCAAAACATATTTGCGGCTGTGACAGTACATGGAATATGGGAAGCTTTGCGAAAGAAAAAATAGAAGGTATTCGTGCGCAGGTGGGGGACAAAAAAGTACTTTGTGGTGTCTCTGGAGGGGTTGACTCTTCTGTGGTCGCAGCGATGCTTAATGAGGCACTTCCAAAAGAGCAACTCATCTGTGTGTTTGTGGATCAGGGACTGCTTCGTAAAGATGAAGCACCGCAAGTGCAGGCAATGTTTAAAATGTTAGATATACCACTTATTACAGTAGATGCCAAAGCAGAGTTTATGGCAGCACTTGAGGGTATTTCTGACCCTGAAGAAAAACGTAAGGTCATTGGTGGAAAATTTATAGAAATGTTTGACATGGAAGCGAAAAAACATACAGATGTTGCTTTCTTGGCACAAGGTACACTCTATACAGATGTCATTGAATCTGTTTCTGTGAAAGGACCCTCAAAAACCATCAAGTCTCACCACAATGTGGGGGGACTTCCTGACTGGATGACCTTTGAACTGGTAGAACCTTTAAGAGAGATATTTAAAGATGAAGTGCGTAAACTTGGCTTGGAACTGGGACTACCTAAAGATATGATAGGCCGTCACCCTTTCCCTGGACCGGGACTTGCCATAAGAACGATGGGTGCCGTCACTGAAGAAGGTTTACACCTTATCCGTGAGTCTGATGCCATCATGCAGGAAGAGTTGAAAGCCACAGGCTATTACGACAAAGTATGGCAGGCATTTACCGTACTGTTGAATGTGCAATCTGTCGGTGTCATGGGTGACAACAGAACCTATGACAATACAGTATGTATACGTATGGTAGAGTCTGTAGACGGTATGACCGCTACGTTTGCACATGTGCCTCATGATGTACTTGAAGGGATGAGCCGAAGGATCATTAATGAGATCGATGGGATCAACCGTGTCGTATATGATATTTCCTCCAAGCCCCCAGCCACAATCGAATGGGAGTAATTTTCCTATTTTGCTTCATCTGCACATATTCCTTTGGGGCACTTACTATACGTAAGCTTCCTCAAGAGAACATGCACAGATAAAGCAAACTAGAAAGATTTAAAATAAAAAAGGTCTGATATGTGTATTCCTTCGTATTATAAATATCTGTTTTTGGCTATTATTGTCGGGACATTGATTATATTGTCCGTCTTTTATGACAGGGTGTTTTATTTGGTACCTGCGTTTGTCTTTGCTATACTTTGGAGTCGTATTCGCTGTCCAAAATGTAAAGAACCCATACTCAAAGATAAAAATGATTGGTATATATTTACCATGCGAAGTACCTGTCGTCATTGTGGACAGGATACCCTGATTTGTGAAGTAGAATCAGATGAAGTGACAAAAAAACGTTTGTCAAAATAGCCCTTCAGTCAAACCAAGGATTTACTATGCATACAGTTATCAAATTTTTTTTTCTAGGTCTATTTGTATTTACAGTCTGTTTATATGCAGGAGGGACTGTGTCCCCTAAGGAAGAGATCAAAGATACCATTGTGGTGCATGGTATGGTCTTGCACGGCAAAGTGATGAATCTTGGTCCTGAAAAACTCTCTTTTAAATTGCTTTACAGTGAAGGTATTAATCATATAGCCTACAAAGACATTGACTCTATTTCTACAAAATACAATTATCATATCTCTTTTAAGCGTATCGAGATTGAGGGACGTGTTGTAGGTATTGAAGACAATACCTATCTTAAGGTCATAGAAGGTGAAAATGAGAGAACTATCAAGATATCGGATATCGATAATTTTGTTATGGCAGTTAGTGATGATGCCTCTTTTGAAAACAGCGTACGCAATACCTTTCCTTACACCAAGGGGAATATTAACTTAGGGTTTGAGATAGAAGAGGGAGGTACGCAGAAGAATGAATTTGATCTTTTGTTAAACCTTCGTTACAAAAAAGCAGAACATGAAGTAAAACTCTTTGTTGATTATCAATTTGATACTTCCAATACGGTGGACACCGGGAAAGTTGTGAGTAAAGACGAATTGGTGGGTATTTTAGGGTATCAAAACCACTTTACCAATAATCAGTTTTATTATCTTATGTTTGGTGCAGACTATGATAGACCACGGTCGATACAAAGCCGCTGGATCCCTTCTCTGGGATATGGCTACAAATACAAGTTTGACAAAGCAGGATGGCTCGGGCCTTCTATAGGGTTGGGGTATGTTGCGACAAAATATACAGAGGCGATCTATGCCGATAAAAATTTTGCTGCAGCTTCATTGGGTTTGACAGGAAAATATACTTTCAGTGAAATACCTTACATCAACAGTATGATCATAAGTGGATTTTTGATGTACTATCCGAGTATTGAAGAGCTTAATAA
>DQVY01000272.1 GCA_015661535.1 Sulfurovum sp.
CACACACACGTGAACGCAAGGCATCATCTTCACTTAAACCTTTTGCAATCATATGTAAACTTTTATCTTTAATGGTTTTACCCATAGGATTGATGCGTGTACAGTAAGCCAAAAGTTTAAAAGGCACTCCCAGTGATCCAGTAGCCAAGTTGCTGAATATACCTCTAAAGGCTTCATCAATTTTTCCAAAAGCATCTTCTACGGCGACTTCAAGCAAATATTCATCACTCTGTGGTCTGCCGTCAATCTCAAATCGCTTAAGTGCTGCGGTAATGAAGTACATATGAGCCAATATATCACCGAAACGACCAGAGACTGACTCCCTGCGTTTAAGTGTTCCTCCGAGCATTCCCATGGTAATATCGGAAAACAAGGCAAATTTTGCAGAGGCCCATGCAAGCTTTTGTTCATAACGTCTGGCCTTTCCTTTGCTTACTGTTGTATGCGCATAGCCACGGGTCAGTCCCATGACACAGGCTCGGGCTTTGTTACGTACGACATGTCCTATATGGGTAAAAAAAAGGGTATCAAATGTTTTGACATCCCCTGCTTCCAATGCTTCAATTTGTGCATAAGCATAAGGATGACAACGTATCATCCCCTGTCCAAACATAATGAGCGTACGGGTCATAATGTTCGCACCCTCCACTGTAATAGCCACAGGAGCACCAAAATAAGCATGAGCCAACAAGTTACGAGGCCCTCTACTTATGGCTGCACCACCTTGTATGTCCATAGCATCAAGTATATTCTTTCTAAACATCTCTGTACTCTCATACTTCATAATGGCATTGGCAACAGCAGGTTTTTTACCATCATTGATGGCACCTAAGGTAAAGGTCTTTGCCGCATCAAGCATATAGGTACTCGCACCCAATCGTCCAAGCACTTCAGCAATACCTTCAAACTTTGCGATGCTCAGTCCAAACTGATACCGTACCACAGAGTAAGTAGAAGCTACATAAGTAGCCAACTTAGAGCCGCCCGTACTTGTACTCGGAAGTGAGATACCGCGACCCACAGCCAAAGACTCCATAAGCATTTGCCAGCCATTGCCTAGACCAGACTCTCCACCAATGACATCATCAACGCTTATGATAACATTTTTACCGATGAGCGGCGCATTGACAAAGGGTACATTAAGCGGGTCATGCCTACGTGTCTGGTCAATGCCTTTTCTCTCCGCATCTACCAAGGCACAGGTAATACCCCACTCCACTTCTTTACCCAGTAGCTTTTCAGGATCTTTAAGTACAAAAGCAAGCCCGATCACTGTGGCTATGGAGGCAAGGGTAATGTAGCGTTTTTCAAAGTTTAAACGTATTTTTATTTCTCCCTCTTCATCTTTAAATACCACACCCTCAGACTGTATGGAACCAGCATCTGAACCTGCTTCAGGTTCAGTGAGTGCAAAACATGGGATGTCTCGTCCGTCTGCAAGTCTAGGTAAGTAGTGATCTTTTTGAGCATCAAGACCATAATGTAAAATGAGTTCAGCAGGTCCTAGTGAGTTAGGTACCATGACGCTAATGGCAAGCACTTGAGAATGTGAAGCGAGTTTTTCGATGACACAGGAATGCCCATAAGCAGAGAAACCAAGGCCTCCATACGCTTTGGGGATGATCATGCCTAAAAACTTCTTCTCCTTGAGGTACTGCCATACCTCTTTAGGCAGATCACGCGTTTCGAACACTTCCCAGTCAGAAGTCATGGCACAAACTTCGTTGACCTCATTATCTATAAATGCTTGTTCTTCTTCGCTAAGTGTCGGATAAGGATTAGAAAATATTTTCTGGAAGTCAGGCTTCCCAGAAAACAACTCTCCTTCTACCCACACATCTCCCGCCCTAAGCGCGGTCTTTTCTGTATCAGATATTTTAGGAAGAAATCCGTTTTTTTCTATGAATTTAAAAAGATTACTTGTGATCACTTTGACGCGTGTAGGTTTATGTACAAATACCACTGCAAGAACGATAGAAATTACCCACCACAGTACCGAAGCCCCCGTACCAAGCAATAGTACACCTAAAGCCACAAACCACGCCGACAATGGAACAGCGAAATATGCCAAGGCTAAAGATATGAGAAGAATTGAGAGGAAAAGAGTCATTGTACGCCTCCTAAAGTTGTTTATATTTTATGATACAACTTTAGGTGTGGTGTTGGTGTGGAGTCATAGTTTATAAATATTTTTCAATATCTTTCGCAGATAATGCTTTGTCATAGTAATAGCCTTGAATAAAGTGACAACCATGTTCAACCAATACTTCTTTTTGTGCAATAGTTTCTACACCCTCAGCAATAACGGTCAAATTTAAACTTTTAGAAAGGGCAAGTATACCTTTTACAATAGCTAGATCTTCTTCATCACTAGGTAGATTTTTTATAAAGGATTTATCTATTTTGATAATATCTAGAGGAAGACGTTTAAGATATGAAAGTGAAGAATACCCTGTACCAAAATCATCTATAGCAATTTTTATACCCAATGTATGAAAGAGGTTCAATAATACGATAGTTTTATCTGGGTTTTTCATCATTTGACTTTCTGTAATTTCTATTTCAAGCCACTCGTGTTTACAGCCAGTTTCCAATAATAAGCTTTGAAAATAGCTAATAAAATCATTATTTTGCAGTTGTAACATAGAGAAGTTAAGTGCTAATCTTCCAGGGTTCAACCCTCTTTTATACCATAGGGCTATTTGTTCCATTCCCTCTTTCATTATCCATTTACCCAAAGGAATGATGAGACCGGTCTCTTCTGCAAGTGGAATGAAAACATCGGGAGAAATAAATTGATTATTTTCATCCTTCCATCGTATTAAAGCTTCCATACCTATAAATTCAGCGGTCTGAGTATCTACCTTAAATTTAGGCTGATAATATAATAAAAAGTCCTTATTTTTAATAGCTTTATGTAAACTTGACTCTAGTTTCATACGAGCTAAAGATTTTTGCGTCATATCTTCTGTATAAAATTGATAGTTATTGCGTCCCATACCTTTAGCTTTGTACATTGCCATATCGGCATTGATTATAAGATCATGCGCATTTTTTGCATCATAAGGATATATAGTAACACCTATACTTACAGTCACATACAAAGTATGGTTATGAATGATAAGAGGTACTTGTAAAGTTTTTATGATTTTTCCAAGAATCTCTGTCACCATCATGATTTCTGAAATATTATCAAGGAATATAACAAATTCATCGCCGCCAAAACGAGCGACAGTATCTATAATACGAATACTATCTTTAATTCTTTCACCTACTTCCTTTATAACAAAATCTCCAAATGCATGACCAAAAGAATCATTTATATTTTTAAAGTTATCGATATCTACAAATAATACAGCGACTTTAGTGTTATTGCCTTGTGCAAGGTAAAGAGAATGTTCAAGTCTGTCGATAAAAAGTAGACGATTAGGTAATTGCGTTAAGGCATCATGTGTCGCTTGATATTCTAAGGCATCACGATGAAATTTTAACTTATCTTCATTTTCTTTCTTCTGGGTAATATCATAATATGTACCTAATATACCCGTAACTTCTCCATTAAGGTTTTTAAGTGGAACCAAAGAAGTAGTAACCCATCTTTTGTTGCCTTTTTCATCAGTATAAAACTCTTCATGGTCTAACTTTGCAATACCTGAGTTCATCACTTTTTGGTCTTCATTACTATAATAATTTGCATCATCAGTTGACCAGGATAATTGATGATCACTTTTTCCTATAAGTGTGTCAACACTGTTACACTTTGCATCTTTTAAAAAAAGTTTATTGGCACCTAAATATATAGATGACCTATTTTTCCAAAATATTCTCAAAGGTACAGTATTAATAATAGTGTTAATTAAATTTGTATTGATCTGCAGTTCATTTTCAAGTTTCTGAACCAACCCATGTTTTTCACAAGATTTTATAGCATGCAATAGTTTTAAATTTATATGCTTTATGAGGTCCAGAATATTGGCCTCAAGAGGATCATTACACTTAGTTAATACCAAATAGCCAAAGTCTTCCAATTCAAAAAAATAATAATATATATCACCTATTTTTTCGATAATAAGAACAGAATATTTCTCTTTAAACTGTTCTTTTACTTTATTTAATATATGTTCATATTCTCTAGTCTCAACTATATTCTCTGTTACATATAATAACTCATAATTATCTGCATTCTTTTTATATAATACAGAAGAAAAACAATTTAATTTATTGACTATATTTGGTATACATTCATTAAGCATCTCATCTAATTTAAATGTATTCCCCATGGACATATATATATCATGGAATAGTAAATAATTCATAAGTTACTGCTAACCTTTCCGGTATTTTTTATCATTTTAAAAAATTATTATTAGAAATATAATTATATCTATTTAAGCATTAATACACCGACTAAATATGTCTAAGATTTACGTTATAAATTGATGATTCATTCAAATGTATTTCATCTAAATTTCATTAGAATAGGATATCATTATAAAAATTATAATTAAAGGCTATAAAGTGACCCAGATAACAGTAATGGACAAATACCCGGTAAATGAACTGACTATTTCCAAAGAAAAGATCAACTATAAGAATGTTGATGAAATATTGGATTATTTAAAAGAAAAAATTGATGCCCACCCTGTTGCAACGTTTATCTCTATTTTTGATCACTATACACATACAAAAGGTTTGGAAGTAGGAGAGATAAATGAAGATATTTTAGATGCTAAAAATATTATTTTTTGTTTTGGTAAACAGATACCCAATGCAGCGATTATGGCTGTAAGACCGCGTTCTATAGCTGTTGTAGAATACAAAGATAACTTTGTGATTACTTTCATGGATGCCCCAAATACACAAGCCCATGAAGCCATGATCTCCTGGGTGGAAAATATTTAAGTTTCAACTTAACTCGTTACCACGTTGCACGTGGTAATGCATATCTTAATTTAAAACAAAACGTCATCTTCTTTTCATAACTCAATTATGATTTGATGTAGATGTCGGGTTGTCCTCTTCCCGACCTACGCATAAAA
>DQVY01000116.1 GCA_015661535.1 Sulfurovum sp.
CAGACTCGGCTTTTCCACCCAATGATGATAAATATAGGTGCCAGTATCTCTCCGATATAGACACCATAGGCCAAAGCTTCAGGCAGTCCATGGACATGTACAATGCCTTTAATGAAAGCGATGCCATGTAAGGCTTTGTCAATGCCGTGAAATAACATCATCCCTCCAAGCATCAAACGTAATACAAGTTTCCCTAAATTTTCTGACATCATACACTCCTTATTGTGCATGTCATTATAACAAGTATTTGATGGGGTAAAGAGACTTATGTTACAATTTTGTTTACATAGGAGTAAGTATGCCCAAAATGACCCACGCAACAACGTATGAAGAGAAGCGCGCATCAGAAGTGACACAATTAGGGGCAGAGAAGACAGACTATAAATATGAATATGCCCCTGAAGTCTTGGAAACTTTCGAAAATGTGCATCCTGAAAAAGACTATTGGGTGACCCTGAATGCAGATGAATTTACCTCTTTGTGCCCCATCACCAATCAGCCCGATTTTGCAACATTGATCATTAATTACATCCCGGATATGCGCATGGTGGAGAGTAAATCGTTAAAGCTGTATCTGTTTTCTTTTATGAACAGTGGTGAATTTCATGAAGATGTAGTCAATAAAATAGGAAAAGATCTGGTCTCGCTTATATCACCCAAATATTTAGAAGTTGTCGGTCTGTTTTACCCTAGAGGGAACATCAGTATACACCCTACCTTTAGTTTCCACAATGGAGAGGCCAAATATGAAGAGATAGAAAAATACAGGTTTATGAATAGAAATATGAATCCTGAGAGAAGAGGATGACCATGAATTTAAATACTGTAGAGGTTGTTGCAGATACAAGGGTAGAATATATGTCTCCTGAGCTGCTTTTTTTGGCCCAAAGTGGACAGCCTTACCGAGGGACACTCTATATCTATCTTGTAAGCAAGGGAGAGAGCATTGACCTTGTCGCGTTTAAAAAGTATATTACTTCGTTAAGGGCATGTACATTTATCGCTGAAAACATTGCGTATGAGATATATACTAAAATAAAATCTGTCCTTGATGTAGATACTCTGGGTGTTATAGTAGACCTTTCTGCCAGAGGAGGGATACAGCAACGTACCCAATTTGGTGAAGTTTTTGAACCTAGTAAAAAGCAACATATTTTTCAAGTTCCCTAAAGAAGCTGCATGCTGTTATAGATAATCTTGTATGTTTACTTCATCAATTTGCTCTTCCTGTAAATGCCTTTGTGCATAAATTTTATAGACCCTGGAGCGTAAGAATAATTGAAACAGGTCTGGGTCAATATGCTTCTCTTTTACCATATAGCTCATGATACGGATAGACTCGGAAAGTGTTTTGGCTTTTTTGTAGGGTCTGTCCGAAGCAGTCAAGGCTTCAAAAATGTCAGCAATAGCCATAATACGTGCAGGGATAGAGAGATCTTTTTTAGAAAGTTTTTTAGGGTATCCTGTCCCTATGAGTGTTTCATGATGTGTCCCTGCATACTCGGGGATATTTGAAAGTTGTGCAGGAAAAGGGATCTGTTCAAGCATTTTAATACTCATAATGACATGCTCTTGTATTTTGTAACGTTCTTCTTTGCTGAGTGTTCCTTTTTCTATACATAAATTATAGATCTCTCCATAATTATAGAGGTGCTCAGGTACTTCCAGCGTAAAGCCTTCTTCCCTATAGTTCTCATGGTCAAAATTTTCACGTGGCACAATATGCTGTTCTTTGTTATTCAGTAAGTTTTCTGTTACTGGGAGTGCTTGGTTATTCTCTTGCGCCTGTCGTTGACTCTCTATAGGTCCCAAGCCCAGACTGTCATCAAAATAACGCTGCCAGGTGATCTTTGCAATACTTTTAATACGTTCCTGTTTGGATTGTTCCATAAATTCACTGCCAAGATTACAAGAGGCTATAAAAGCAAAATCATCACGTAGCTGTGCCTGTTTTGCATGCATCTCTTCAAGTAAGATTTCATCTTGCAGGTATAAAATATGTGCATCACGCCATAAGAGTTCAAAGCGCATGCGTATTTCATGAATTCGGTTGTATATGGTTTCAAGTTTTGTGGACTTGTCAACGACATATTCTGGTGTGGTTACTTTACCGCAGTCATGCAGCCATGCCCCAATTTCAAATTCTCTAAGTGCCTCTTTTGAAGTGAGAGAAAAACTCTGGAAGGGACCCTCCTGAGAGTTATTGGCTGCATCTAGAAGAAGTTGGGCTATCTCTGGTACCCGTTCACAGTGCTTCCCTGTATAGGGAGACTTGGTATCAATCGCTTCTGCGATCACCCTGATGAATCCATCAAGCAATGCTTCTTGGGATTGTTCATAGGCTTGGATACTTTTGGACATGGAGACTTGTGATGCCGAAAGCATGTCAAATTCAATAATATTTGTTTCAATCGCCTTCACTTCAGGATAGTTCCTCTCTTTTATCTTCTCATTTTCCAAAATGAGGTCCTTGATAGGTTTTACGATACGATTGGTCATGAAAAAAATGACAGGGATACTCA
>DQVY01000164.1 GCA_015661535.1 Sulfurovum sp.
GATTACCATGTATATAAGAAAATACTTCATGTTACTTTTTTTAACGGTGCCACTGCTCTCCAGTGTATCTAATTTACGACTGAAAACTGCATTGGGTATGTTAGAAAAGAATAATCTTGAATTAAAAATATCCAAATTTAATGAACAAATGAGAGCCTATGAAGCTGTATCTGCAGAAGGCCATCAGTATGGAAAATTAGATCTTTCTGTTTCAGGTATGCGTTCCAATGATGCGGGGAATGTGTTTGGCTTTAAATTACAAAGTAGGGAAGCTACCTTTGGTGACTTTGGGTTTTCAGATTTTAATCCGGCAAACCCCAATATACTTTCTGTGCAGCCTAACGATCTGAACTATCCGGAAACAAGAAATCATTTTCAGACAAAATTATCGTATATGCTGCCTATTTATACGGGCGGTAAACTTACAGAGTATGCACGCATTACCAAAGCTATGCAGCGTATGAGTCAGTACGATACGCAAAAAATATTAAATGAAAAAGTATTTCAAACAAAAAAAGCGTTTTATGATATATCACTGATCGAAAATTATATTCACAATCTTTCAAAGATCATGAAAAATATCAATCGCCTGGCCTCCGTCGTCTCTTCTATGAAAAAAGAAGGCTATGCACAGGAGATTGACACACTTGAAGTCGAAGCACGTAAAGCAGAAACACAAAGTATGTACAACCAAGCCAAGCTTAACAGAGATCTGGCCTACCAGTTCCTCTCTTTTCTATTGGATGAAGAGGTGAGATCTATACACAAAGTGAACGATATGGCACCCATGCCACATATCAATGGTCAACATATTGAAGAGAATAATCTTGATATACAAAAAGCTTTATTGGGCGTAGAGATTACTGAAATGTCCATGAAGGTAGCAGAAGCAAATTATTTACCTACAGTGGGTGCTTTTGGGGAGTATGGCAGTGCAGACAATACCTTGTGGAATGACTTTACAGGAAAAGATTCTTACACCATAGGTGTACAGTTAAAATGGAATGTTTTTAATGGAGGGATAGATGCTGCTAATCTTGAAAAAGAGAAGGTAAACCATCTCAAAGTACAAAGTCAAGTGGCTTTGGCAAAGTCAGGTATTGCACTTAAAGTTAAAAAACTTGAAACAGAAGTGTTAAGTAAAAACAATGATATCAAGAGTTATAAAAAACAGTTGCATTTTGCGCGTAAAGTGTATGAAAACTATCAAGCCAGATATAAAGAAGGTATTGTGTCTATTTCGGATGTGCTTATAAAACAATCGAAGGAGTTGGAAGTATTACTGAAACTCTTAACGGTGAAAAATGAACGCAATACTAAAATATTTGAAATAAACAGTATGATAAATGAAGGATAAAATGATGAATAAAGTATTAAGTGTAGTTATTCTGACCTTACTGATAGTCTCTGCAGAAGCAGTAGATATGAGGGTAAGCGGTGCAGTGAAACCTGCTGTAAACACAAAAGAAAAAATATTATATTTGACGGGTTCGGTTATCTCTGATAATCAAAAAATGATCACAAGTCGTTATATGGGGTATGTGAAAAATATGGCCGTCTCTGACGGGGATATTGTTAAAAAGGGACAACTGCTGTATGAGATAGACTCTAAAGAGATCGAGTCTTCAGAGAGACAGGTTGATCTGGCGATATCACAGGCAAGACTGGCATTGCAGATGAATAAAAATCAGTACAATAATGTACTTACCAATTTATCGAGACATGAAAGACTTTATAAGAAAAATATGGTTTCCAAGTATGAGTTTGAAATGTTACAACTTGCAGCAAAAAATCTGAAAGATATGGTTGAAATATCTGAACAGCAGGTCAATCAGGCATTGGCAAAAAAAGATGAAGTCTTAAATCAGTATAATTATTTGAAAATACTTGCACCCAATGACGGTGTGATCGTAGAGAAAAGACTGAATGAAGGTGAAATGGCTATGCCGGGGATGCCAGCTGTTATTTTAACCGATCTAAGTCGTTTGAAAATTGTTGCTGAAATATCAGAAACTCAACTCAAATATATTCACATGGGGAAAAAGGTCATGATCGAGATACCTTCTATTGGTTTTAAAACAAAAGGTGTAATTACATCAATTATTCCAAGTTCTAATCCCATGACACATAAGTTTAAGATCAAAATTGCATTTGATCTTACTGTGCGTTCTGTATATCCAGGCATGTATGCAAAAATTCTTATTAAGTAGGTACGAATGGAAAATAAAAAAGAATATCAAGTCATCAATGTAGCGGGGAAGCTTGCTAAAGGTTTTTTACGTAATCCGCTTACTCCTGTTTTAGGGGCTATTTTACTGCTTGTAGGATATATAGCACTCAATACCATGCCAAGAGAAGAAGATCCTCAGATCGCTATTTCCGGTGGGGCCATTATTGTGGCTTTACCGGGGGCCTCTCCCAAAGAGATAGAGAATGTCATTGTCAATCCGCTAGAGCGTAAACTACGTGAAGTACAGGGTATAGAACATATTTACGGTATGGCGATGGACAATGTAGGTATTGTCAATGTGATGTATTATATTGGGGAGAACAGGGAAGATTCCAACCTCAAACTGTATGATAAAGTCATGCAGAATATGGATAGCCTCCCTAAAGGTACAATGCAGCCTATTGTCAAACCATTTGATATTGATATTGATATACCTATTGTCACGGTGGCCTTTTATCCCAAAGATCAAAAAACAGTCAATGATATTGCACTTTTTAATGTGGTAAGGGAAATCCAACAAAAACTTAATTCTGTTGAGTATGTGGCGAAAACGACACTCAAGGGAGCCAGAAAGGCACACTACAACATAGAAGTTGATATCGGGAAACTTTCTGCCTACCATCTCTCACTCGGTCAGATCATGCAAGCGGTGCAGTCGGTAGCTATAGATGTACCAGATGTAAAAGGACGAACAGTCGATAACAAACTGGTGATCTTTGGTGTGAAGAATGCGATTGAAAGTGTGGACGATGTGGGTGATATTATTGTTGCACAGTATATGGGTTCACCTATTTACCTGAAAGATGTAGCGACTGTAGAAGAAGGTGTTGATATACAAAACTTCCGAACAGCAGAGATACTTTTTAAAGACAAAGTGAATCATGGAGAAGGTGATGAAGGCCATGTATCAAAGTTCAGTGACCAAAGAACGCAAATCACATTAACTGTTTCCAAACTTGCCGGTACGAATGCTGTTTTTGTTGCGGATGATGTGGTCAATGTTTTAAAATCACATGACAAAGAATTTGACAGGATCGGTATGGGGTATATTATCACGCGTAACTATGGTGAACGTGCCAATGAAGCGGTAAATGAGTTGATGCATCACTTGATCATTACGATTGTTATTATTGCATTAATGCTGGTTTTTGCTTTAGGATGGAGAGAGTCTATTATAGTGACGTTTACGGTACCTGCTATTTTGGCTGTGACACTTTTTACCGCATGGATGACAGGACAGACCATGAACAGGATCACACTTTTTGCACTCCTTCTTTCTTTAGGCTTATTGGTGGATGCTGCCATTATTGTGATCGAAAATATTCATAGACATCTGCACAGTCATGGTGTAGAAGACAAAGAGATGGGTGAACTTCTCATAGAAGCAACAGATGAGATAGGTGCCCCTACGAACATTGCAACATTGGCTATTATCTTGACAATGGTACCTATGGCTTTTGTCGGGGGTATGATGGGATCATTTATGAAGCCTATTCCTTATAATGTACCTGTAGCATTGATTGCATCACTTTTTGTGGCATATATATTTACCCCGTATTTAAGTTTCAAACTACTCAAGAAGCCAGAACATAAACATACGCATAAAAAAGACAATAATGAAGGATCAAAATAATGAAAAATCTAGAAAGTTTTATTTATAATATCCTTGACAGCAAGTTTAAAAAAAGATTGGTCATCATCTTAACAGCAGCTGCATTTTTTCTTTCACTTTTGATGTTCCCTACCAAATTGGTATTGGCAAAGATGTTACCGGGAAAAAGTGACAATACGTTTTCTATCTATATTGACACTCCTACAGGTTCATCTATAGAGCAGACCAAAGAGGTCAGTACCTGTGTGATCGACTTCTTGAAAAAAGAAGAAGAGGTGATGAACCTTGAGCTCTTTTTGGGACAGGGGATTCCTCTTGATTATGCGGGGCTAGTGAAAGGTTCAGGTATGAAACGTACTGAAAATGTTGCAGAAATATCGGTGAACCTCACAGATAAACATCACCGTGCTGAACCTTCATTTCTTATGGTACAGCGTTTGAGACCTGTTATAAAAGAGGCCTGTCTCCCTTTAACAGAAGGCACCAATATTAAATTTGTTGAACAGCCATCAGGACCTCCTACTTTGGCTTCTATCGTGGTCGAAATACATGGTCAAAACTTGGAAAAAATGAGAACCATCTCTACAAAAGTAGCGCAGATACTTTCTAAAACAGAAGGTTTGGTCGATGTAGATATTATGGCAGATGAGATCTATGAAAAATATGAACTTATACCGGATAAAGAGAAGATCGCCAGAAGTGGATTAAGTGTGGAACAGGTCAATAACATCTTGTATCTTGCTTTTGAAGGTATGGTCATTGCACACAAGAATTCGATCAATTCACCCGATCAGATCCCAATGTTCTTGATCTTGGACAAAGAGAGCAAAAAATTGTCTGAATCAAACCTGGATACTCTGGAAAGTAAACTTTCCTCTTTGAATCTTATGAATATGAGAGGTATGATGGTACCTTTGAGTGAAGTGGTCAATATACGTAAGGTAAAGTCTAATCCTATGATCATGCATAAAGATCTTCAGCGTATGGTAAATGTGATCGCCGAAACAGATATGGTATCGCAGGTATATCCTCTTTTGGAAGCACGTGATGTGATGCTGGAAACATTTGCAAAAGATTATATTATTGAGAAGGCTGGCTTATCAACCTATATGTTTGATTTTAGTGTGGAAGATAAAAATACAGGAGAAAGATTCCTTATACGTTGGGATGGTGAGATGAAAGTTACACTGGATACTTTTAGAGACCTGGGTGCAGCTTTTATATCTGCATTGATACTCATATTTTTACTGTTGGTCATATACTATAAAAGTTTTGCTATTTCAGGGATCGTACTGCTAGGTTCATTCCTCTCACTCATTGGTGTGATCGTTGGACACTGGGTTGCAAATTTATTTACCTCTGAGACATTTTTCCTGACGGCAACCTCACTCATAGGATTTATTGCGCTTATTGGTATCTCTTCAAGAAACTCACTGTTACTCATAGATTTCGCACAGTCTCTTATGGAGTGTGAAGGTATGGAAAAGCGTAAAGCGATTGCTGTAGCAGCAGCGACAAGGGCCAAACCTATTGCCTTAACTGCGGTAGCCATTATCTTAGGGTCTGCATTGCTTGCAGGAGACCCTGTTTTTGGTGGATTAGGGGTTGCCCTGATCTCTGGTACGGTAGCAGCAGTATTTGTATCGTTGTTGTTTGTACCTGTATTGATGGACAATGCAAAAGCGATGGACTTTGAAATGCCGGAGGAGTGCAGTAGAATAGATAACCTTTCTATTACGAAATAATCTCCCCCCCCTTCTGATCTCCTTTTGGGTACCCATGAAGGGTGCCCTGCAACTTCTTACCAATCATCTGCTATAATCACTCATAATTTTTAAGGAGCTACAATGGCTACAATCGGAATGGGTGACATCAAAAAAGGTGCACGACTTGAGATAACGGGAAACCCGTATAAGGTAATAGACTTTCAACATGTGAAACCAGGTAAGGGTGCGGCATTTGTACGCATGAAGATCAAAAATCTTGCTACAGGAAAAACCATTGAGAAAACAGTACACGCAGGTGATAAATTTGATGTACCGGAGTTAGAACAAAAAACAATGCAGTATCTTTATGATGATGGCGAAATGTTACAGTTTATGGACACCACTACTTTTGATCAAATAGGATTAACACATGAACAGGTAGGGAAAGATACCTTTTCTTTTATGATAGATGGTATGGAAGCAGAGATCTTATTTCATGGCGGTAAAGCCATTTCTGTTGAAATTCCACAAACAGTAGTCCTTAAGATCGTGGAGACACCTCCAAACTTTAAAGGAGATTCTCAAGGGGGTAAAAAACCTGCAACACTTGAGAGTGGGGCAGTGGTTCAAGTACCATTCCATGTACTTGAAGGTGAGATGATTAAAGTAGATACGGTAGACCGTAAATATCTAGAAAAAGCAAAATAGTCTTTTTATTTTTCTGCATCTTTCATCGAACGGCTTCGTTCCGTTCGGTCATGTACTCTATGCACACTCTCTTACTTCACTCACACCGTTCGACAAAATCTACAGCAAACTAAAAAAGACTATACTTGTTTATCAATTTTTATTACTTCTTCTTTTTCTTTCTAAATACTCTTTGAGCATCTTTCACAATGGCATCAGGTATCGTTGCAATGGTCATGAATTCTGACATTTTCAACATTGGGTACATATATGATATATAATACTTAGGATCAAGTATTTTTGCTTTTCCGTTTTCGATAAGCACAGGGTAAGGCAGCATGGCTGCATTATTTCTTCCAATTCTTTTGGTGAATTTTCTTGTTCTTTTCCCCAGTTTGATACCTATAAGGGTTGAACCATTTTCAAGGGTTTGGGTGAATACTACTTTTTTGTTGTCTTTAATTCTTTCTAAAAGATCATCTCCTGATGCCACTTCGATCATATTTTCATAATACGGCATACCATTCATAAATTGGTATTTTGCCAAGAGTTGGAATTTGAGTAGGTCTTTAGAATTTTTCAGTCCTGAAAATTGTGTGATGAGCTTATCGAGTATTTTCTTGGCAGCTTTTTCATTATAGTCATTTTGTAAAAACCCTTTTGCCATATAGATAGGGTTTGTAATGCTGATGGTTTTTTCTTTTGAGTCTACAAGTACTCTCAATGAGGCCATAAAGCCTCTGTTCTCTTTGCTTGCTATCTTGAGCATTGACTCGTCTGTAAAGACCACAGAGAGCAGTGTACCCTTTTTATTGACTGGTACGGTAGCTACGATGTCAAACCCAGCTGCTTTTAGTTTCTCTTCTACGGTTTTAGCATCCATGAACTTCGCACGAAGATAGGCAGAGATCCTGCCTTGACTTACCTCACCTATTCTTGTGTTTGCAGAAGATTTTACTTTTTTAATGTTGTCCAATCTATGAGGAATATAATTTGGCGGTACACGTTTTGAGAACTTTATACTTCTGTCTGTAATGTCATTGCTGTGATTTAATTGTATCGCCTCAGGGACTTTAGGTACAGGAGGAAGTGCAGGCAGGGCACCTACTTTAGGTACAGATCTACTTTGCATGACTTTTTTCAGCGTTGCTGGGGCTACTTTTTCTGATTTGACAGGGCTTTGTTCTAAAAGTGTATTTACATTTTTGGTTGCTTTCATCCCAAATTCTGTGAGGATCTCAGGTATCTCTTTATCGAGTTTTTCGACAAGTTTAAGTCTACGTTCATCTTTCATATCCAATGTATCGGACCAGTTGTGGAGTCTGAACATCCCTACAACCATTTTATTTGTCCCTTTTCTAATATAGATATACATCGTACAAGGAGCAAAAAGACCGGCTTCAGGTCTTGCACCTTCCTGGTCAAACATACCGTAGGAGAATTCCAGATGGCAGAGCGAGTAGGTCCAGAATGCATCATAGCCAGAGAGGATCTCTTCCGCATTGTCTGTGGCTTCCATAAAGTTATGGTAGCCTGCGATAAGGTACTCTTTATTGATGAATGCCAGTTCAAATCGGTTTTGAAAATCATCGATAAACTCATCCAAATCTTCAGGTGCATCAAATTCATACTCAAAGTTGATCATTGTTGTTTCGGGAAGCTTGGCATAAGGCATCAATTTTTTTGTGCTGTTGAATTCAGATTCGATCATTTTATCCAGAGTGGAGAAAGTCGCCGTAAATTTTTCTCGAACCTCTTTATTTTCTATCTCTAAAATGTCTAACATGGTTTTAGGCATAAGGTGTCCTACATGTGTAACATTCTCATCCAGTTTTTTATAAATAAGCATGTTGAAGGGTGCAAAACCTGCGATGCGGGGATCTATGTTAAGAAGAGGGAGGATCACTTTGTCATTGACCACAGGTAAAAAACTCAAGACATCTAAAATAGTGGAGCCGTATTTTGTTTCATACTGGTCATTGACCCTTATATGCGGATTTGTAAGATTAAAGCCTATTGTTTTGAGGTCTGTTTCAACAAATTTATTATACTGTAGTTGTGCATCACCTGGTATGGTATAGAATACTGCCAACGTATTGTCTGGAACACTACTTTGTGTGTTGGGTGTCGCTGCTGGGGAAGCAGCTAAAAGCAGTGAAGGCAGATAAATACTCAGAGTTAATAGTAGTTTTTTGACGTGATTCATTATAATCCTTTGGACAAGATATTCTTATAGGATAGCATATTGCTTATATAGTTAATAAATGGAGGTTATAATTTTTATGTAGTTGAGAGGGTAACGCTACGAAAGGTTACTGATTTATGTGTGTGCTATAAGAAGGGAGGTCCTTCTTATAGTTGTAGTGAATATCTATTTAGTCTGAAATTGTTTTTACAGAATCATTTGTGTTTTCTGAAACAGTTTTTACAGAGTTTGCAGTGTCAGTAGAAATAGTTTTCACACTGTCGCTTACATTTGTATTTGTAGAGTCTACTGCTGTTCTCGAATCGTTAGAAACTGTTTTTACAGAATCATTGGCATTGGTCGCTACAGAATTTACAGAATCTTTAGAATCAGATGAGATAGTTCTTGTTGTAGCATTTAAGTCATTAGAAATTGTTTTTACAGAATCAGCTGAATCATTAGAAACAGTTTTTACAGAGTCTCTTGAGTCATTAGAAACAGTTTTGATCGAATCTGTAGAGTCATTAGAAACAGTTTTTACAGAATCACTTGCATCTTTAGAAACAGTTTTGATCGAATCTTTTACATCTGTACTTACTACCGTTGTACTGTCTTTAAAGTCAGCAGTGGTTGTTTTAAGTGAATCTTTTGTGTCTGAAGAAAGTGTTTTTGTTGTTTTAGATATATCAGAAGTTGTGTTTACTTCCATTGTTTTAATGTCATCAGATACTTTAGTTGTCGTATCTTTTACATCAGAACTAACAGTTGTTACTGTTCTTTCAGCACTTTTTGAAGTTTCAACTGCACCATCTTTCATAGTTGCTACAGAATCTTTCGCATCTTTACTCATACTTACAGCAGCATCTTTCATATCTTTGAACATATCTCC
>DQVY01000245.1 GCA_015661535.1 Sulfurovum sp.
CATAGGCAATCGATTTTGTTTTCATTCTCTCTTCTCTTGTCACAAAAATATCATGCATCATAATAATTTTTAGATTTTGCTCTTTCTGATCTATCGTTTGAAACACACTGATCTGTAACGGTGTCATATCTACAGAACGAAGCAACACAATATCATAAACATTCAGGTCTGGCTTCTTTTCCTTAAATTCATCAGGGGTAATAAAATCTATCTCCATCCCATAGACTTTAAATATATAATGGATAATTTTTAATTCATTCCTGTTCTTACCCACAAAAAGTGCTCTTTTATCTTGTAAAATACCCTGCAGTGCATTCGTATAATGTGCTTCATTCTCAACTTCATAGTAGGGAATAGTAAATGTACATTTTAACCCACCTGAGTCTGTTTCCGAAAATCCTATATCAGGATATACGCTGCCATGACTAAACTTTGGGAAGATAGTTGTCTTAGTATTGTTAATTACTACACTTGTATATAAAATCGTAAATTTTAAAAGATCATCTTCTCTTTTAAGGGTACATATGATCTCTCCGTTTACACAATGATCACTAAAAAATACCATGATCTCTTCAAGTGTTTTTTTCAAGGACTCATAGTCAGCCACAATATCGCGTGATACACTGTTCCTGATATCATAGTAAAGTGTATTTTGATTCTTTTTTAATGCACCTGAGATAGTATTGGTAAGATGGTGCAGCAAATTACTTAATTGTAAAGTTTGAAGATGCTCACGTTTTTGATAGTTAACTGGTATATGCATGTTGTAATCCTTTATTTATAAAGTTATCCAATCATAACAGATACAAACAAAAAGGATAAGGGCATTTTCATAAAAAAAATTTCTTCAAGATGACCAGTTATCATAATTCAACAACTGTAATACCCAAATTTCCCGGCATTCTGTAAAACTTGCTGATCTTAGGATGTTTTTTCAAATACTCGCCCACGAGTTTAGACAACACACCTCCCCCTGTACCATGAATGATCTGCACTTCATTCAAATGATTCACTAGGGCATCAGAGAGAAATTTATCGACAGTGTCTATGGCTTCATCTGCATACATACCCAAAAGCTTCACGGAAACAGAGGCACCAGACTTTTCTACATGTACATTGGCTTTAGGTGTGCGTGGCTTTGGTTTTAGTACGGGTTTTGGCTCATCTCCCCTGCGTTTGAGTTGAGAGAGAGGCACACGCATTTTAAGCCCGTCTACGATAATGGTGGCATCTTTTCCGCGTAGAGAGACTAGCTCACCTTTATGCGAACGGTACTTCACTTTATCACCCTCTTTTAAAGGTACTTCATCTTCCTTTTTCAACTCTTTTTGCTTAAAGTCTTTACGTTGGTGGGCAACATTAAGCAGTCTTCTACCCTCTGTGGACTCTTTTACTTTTAAGGCTTCTCGTGCTTTTTTAGTCGCTGCATTGTAACGGTTTTCAAGGGTGGCTATGGCTTTTCTGTGTTGTTCCTGAAGTTTAAACTCTTCCTCTTCAAGCCTCACTTTTTTCTTCTCAACCGATGCCAGTTCTTCATCTATGGTGGCTATTTTACTGCGCATTTCACGCTCTAAGGTTGTAGACTTCTCTATGAGTTCATTAAGGTTGTCTTTGTCCTCTCCATACACTTGCTTTGCCTTGTTGACTATAGCGAGAGGTACACCATAACGCTGTGCCGTTTCAAAGGCATAGGACTTCCCAATGCTTCCTTGCAGAAAAGTGTAAGTAGGTAAACGTCGTGCTTCATCGTAGAGTGCCGCAATGAGTTCTACCTCATCATCTGTTGCCATGAGTGAAGCCAAACGTTTATGGTGTGTGGTGACAATAAAATGTATGCCTTTTTGACTCAAGGCATCAAGCATCACCCTAAAGAGTGAAGCTGCTTCATCTGAATCTGTACCCAGCTCTATCTCATCTACCCCTACAATGGCATCTTCTTTGTCAAACAGTTTGGCAAACTCCTGCATACGCCCGGCAAAAGTAGAGATGTCATTTTTGACTGACTGCGGATCATCGATGACGGCTTCTATGCTCTTGTAGTGTCCTACCTCTGTACGTGTTTCATCACACTTGAAAGGGAGCAGATATTTGGACATATAGACCGCAGAGAGCATAGACTTCAAAAGCATGGTCTTACCTCCGGCATTGACACCCGTAACCAACATGATCTTCTTGTTAAAGTCCATACTTATAGGAACAGGGTTCTCTATGGCCGGATGTGCAAACGCTTCCAGTTTAATGCGTTTTGTTTTGCTCGGGAGTATAAAGACATACTCTTTTGCCCTGGCAAACTGTACACGTGCCTGATAGTGGTCAAAACGGTCATACTCTTTGTTAATGAAAGCCAAAAAACGTTCCCACTTAAAAAAGACCGCTGAGATCTCTTTACAGTACCTGAAGATGATCTCTTCTTTGCTTGAGACCAAAGCAGACTCTTTCTCTTTAAGGTGTGAGATACTTTGAGGCAAAATGTAAAAGAAACCTGCTGAAGACCTGGCTACGACAGTAGCCTTAAGCACATTGTTAAACCCACCACGTACCAATAAGGTCTCTTCGCCGCCATTAAAGTGTACCTGTGTGTCTACCAGATAGTCTCTTAATCTGCTCGAGTGTGCAAGTTTGTAAAGTGTGTCTTTAATGTCTTTTTTGTTTTGTTTAATAGCACGTTCAAGTTTAAAAAGTTCAGGGTCACGCTCGGGGTTAATGTCACCCTCTTCTGTGAAATACCCTATGATCTCAACGATCTTTTCAGGTATCTCTATACCTTGTATCCATGAGATGAGCGGTTCTGTAAAGCCAACAGCAGAAAGTGTGTTAAAATAAGAGAACATCGTTACAAAAGCATAGATCTCATCGAGTCCGAGTATCGCTTGTTTTTTGAGGCGTGCGAGTTCTCCATCTAAGTTTGGCACAATGTTAGGTGTAGGAAACTGCACTTTTGAGAGTGCTTGAATGTAGCGGTAATGCTGGTTGATATCACCCTGCATCGCCACAGGTTTTTCTCTGGCTAAAAAAGCTTGAAACTGCTTGATGTAACCATCAAGGTCAAGTTTTTGAATGATGGATTTTTCACTTGTTTGTTGTTGTGGCACCAATGTATTCCTCTGTTATTAATTATTTGAATTATACTATAATAGTTTCAAGATTAAGGGGACCTATTATGAAAGGTTTTCTAAAGGAAGAGAAATGAAATATATCATTAGTGCCATTGTCCTCATACTCATTCTCTTCTCATTTATGTCAAAGGAGGTTCACATCAAACCTTTACACCCAAACGACAGCATCTTGGCCTTTGGTGACAGTCTCACCTATGGCTACAATGCAAAACCTGAGGAGAGTTACCCCTCTACCCTTGCCCGTCTTTCGGGATATACTGTCATCAATGCCGGTATTCCTGCTGAGACTTCTTATGATGGGCTAAGACGTTTGCCTGCGCTTCTTGAGAATAAGCAGATCAAACTCATGATACTCTTCTTTGGAGGCAATGACATTTTGCAGCGTCTTCCCACCGCACAACTCAAAGCAAATCTCAAAACGATGATTCAAATGGCAAAAGAGAAAGAGATAGATGTCTTATTGATCTCTATACCAAATATCGGTCTTTTTGGTCTTTCCCCTTTGGATCTTTATGAAGAAGTGGCTGAAGAGGAGAATATACCTTTGCTAAGCGGCATGATGGCAGAGATATTGGCCAATCCTTCACTCAAAAGTGATCAGATACACCCCAATGCACAGGGGTATGAACATATGGGCGAAGCGGTGTATGAAAAACTTAAGGCGCAGGGGTGGCTTTAGCCTGTGCTTTAGGCTTTTTCTCTATCTTGATCATATAGAAGTTTTTTGACCTGCTGAAACTGTCACTCTCCCCTGCAACGACCAGAGTGCCATCACTCATTCTCGCTATGGCATGGGCTTCATCTTTTTCTCTGTCACCATAGACATGCGACCAAATGAGTTTTCCACTTTTGTCCAATGCCAGCATATAGATACTGTGTCCCCCTTTTCCAAGGGTGTTGGTACCTCCTGCGATCATGAACCCACCATCTACGGTACTCGTGATGGCATTGCCATACTCATAATACTTAAAACCGTAAATTTTATGCCAAATAAGTTTTCCATCTGCATCAAACTTCATCACTGAAAGGTCTGTCTGTGCACTGTTAAAAGAACGTGTTCTTCCTGTTGCAACGATCCCGCCATCAACACTTGCTGTCACTGCTGAAAGGGTATCGGCATAGCTGCCTCCATAGGTTTTGGCCCATATTTTTTTACCATTTTGGTCTAACTTCATCACAAAAAAATCTTTGTTCCCGGAAGAAGCGACTTCACGATGCCCTACCATGACCATAGTGCCGTCTTTGGTACGTGTTAAGCCTTGGGCACTGTCTTCTTTCTCTCCGCCAATAGTACGGGAAGATTGTACTTCTCCCTTGGCAGAGAGTTTCACAATATAAATATCTTTATAATTATTTCCAAAAGATTCACTGTCTCCTACCACAAGTACACCACCATCATCTGTACCGGCTATGCCTCCTGCAAACTCATCACGATCTCCCCCGATACCCTTCTCCCAGAGCAACTTACCGTCAAGGGAAACTTTGGCTACATAGAGATCATGGTCATACTTCTTCGCCAGAGATTTTGTGGTACCCAATACCATAAGTGAACCATCTGCTGCACGGGTAATGGCTTTACCTTTATCTTGTTTTTTACCACCCAGTAAAAGACGCCATAACATTTCACCTTTTGCATTCATGCGTGTCACACAGATATTAGAGTATTGCGCATTAAAAGATTTACAAGTACCGACTATGGCACTTCCGCCCTCTTCCAAGGCCACAATACCATACGCGATATCATCATACCGGCCACCATAGGTTTTTTCCCATACGGCATGATAAATATCTGGTGTTTTTGCCTTTTTCTCTGTCCCGGGTGCTACATACCCTGGTATTTTATTTGCTTCGAGTACCAAGGTAGTTAAAAGTGTTATACATACAATGATTACTATTTTTTTCATCTGCATCTCCTTTAGTGTTATTCTTAAATTATACCAAAGGCGACCTCTAAGTCGTTTTAACTTTCCCCACGTATCTGATAGGTAATATCTCCTGCACCAAAAGCCGTAATCAGACCTTCACTGTATTCTCGTATCACATGGCCATCTTTAAATACTTTTACAATGCCGTCTTCTTTTGTTATAGAGTCTGCCATAAGAAGTTTATAGCGTGAGAAAGCCCCTTTAAGGTCAATATCTACTTCGAGTTCACCTGCAGCCCAGATAGGTAAGATCACCAATTCATCTACCCCGTCAAAACACTCTACAAACGCTTGAAGATTGTCCATCGTTCGGCTGTACTTATGCGGTTGCCAGATCACATTAAGCGTATTGAAATCTCGTAGATCTTTATAGGCTTGCAGTGACTCCATGGTCACCTTTATCTCTGTCGGATGGTGTCCGTAGTCATCTATGACCACACTCTCTTCTCTGTTTTGTACAATATCAAAACGCTTTTTGATACCTTTATAATTCAAAAGATTTGTACGTATATCTTCCAGATCTTCTCCTAACTCTAAAGCAGCCAATATAGCAAGTGCCGCATCTAAGGCAATGTGGTTTCCAAAACCAAAGACTTCAAAAGCACCCAGATCCAAAAGATCAAACTTTGTATGAGGCTCCCCATTGACCAATACAAATGCTATATTTGCAATATCTTTACTTGGGTAGAGTTTAATGCTTTCCATCTCAAGCGAAGCTAGAAAGTCATCTTCTGCGTTAAAGACACGTACTTTTGCAAGAGAAACGAAATTTTTATAGGCATTGTAAAAACGCTCCTCATCATACCCGTAGTACTCCATGTGTTCAGGTTCCACATTGGTCACTATTGCCAAATAGGGATTAGAATTCAAAAAACTTTCATCACTCTCATCTGCTTCAAACACCACTTTATTGTTGGGGTAATTCCGCACGTTTGAACCAAACTCTTTTGAAATAGCCCCTATAAGCGCATTGGATTCGGGGATGATAGAAGCCAGCATTGCCGAAGTAGTACTCTTTCCGTGTGCACCACCTACAGCATAGACTTCTTTCTCACCCAAAATACCTTTGAGAGACTCTTTGCGGGAGAGTAACTCTATGCCCAGCTCTTTTGCTCTCATGTACTCCGCATTGGTAGGACGCACAGCTGCTGAGTAAATAACTCTTTCTACACCCTCCACTGCATCGGCATGATGGGGGATAGTGATCTTTGCATCAAAGTTTGTTGCCAGGTCATTGGTGATCTCTGTCTGTTTTATGTCAGAACCAGAGATCTTATGCCCATCATTCACTAAAAACTTAGCCAAGGCAGAAAGTCCTATGCCCCCAATACCGATAAAGTGTATTTTCATGACTATCCCTCCTGGGAAGCGGCAAAGAGACGTATCTCTTCTCGTCCTTCAGCCACTTCCTTTTCAAAACGTGCAAACATCTCTGCCACAGGGTAAGTAAAGGTTTGAATAAAAAATGCCAAAGGATCACTCTCCTCTACTTTGCTTACATCTACTAAGGTATCTATGAAGTCATCAAAACTTGTCCCTGAGATCACTACCGCTGCATGCAAAAGCATGGCATCTTTGAGTGAATGTTTCCCTATACTGTGACTCAGTATAAGAAAGATCTCTTTGGCACCTTTTGCATTATTTTCACTATAGAGCTGTATGGCATGTTCATAAATAGCGCGGGCAGCAGCTCTGTCTTCTTCACTCTCCATATCAAAGGTCTGAAAGGTAGAAAGCTTTTCTGCAAGCAGGTCAAAGGCATTGTTTACAATAAAAGTGAAGATCTCGTTGATCTCCTCTTCGGGTGCTTCGATGATAAGCTGTGCATCTAAAAGCTGATACCCTTTGGCAATACTCTGCTCTGTTTTGCACTCTTCTTCAAGCCTTTTGATATTGGCTAAAAACTCTGGATCTTTTTTAAGTTCTTCTACATGTATTTCTGGGGTTTGCATTCATTTTCTCCTTCTTCCTGTATCGTAGGGTGGCGCACTTATCGTAGTGTATCCCTTTAGGGATGTCCACCGAATGCTTAAACTGTTCATAAAAGGTGGGCTTAAAAGCCCACCCTACAGCATCTTTTATCTATTTATTAAAAGTGCAATACGCTGTAATGCTTCTTTCGTTAATTCAGCTTCATACACTAGTGCAAGTCTTATATACCCTTTTCCTTCACCCTCACGTCCCAAAAATGAGCCGGGAATGACTTTAAGATTATACTCTCTGTAAAGTGTAGTGGTAAAGGCTATCTCATCTTCTACTTTGAGCCAAATGTAAAAGGTAGCTTTGGGTGCATCCACACCCAAAACCTCTTTTGCTACAGCAAAATTCTTTTTATACTTCTCTCTAAAACCAGCTACATGCTCCTGGTCTGCCCATGCCACAGCTGCTGCATGCTGTAAAGGCAGAGGTGAAGCACAACCGACATAGGTTCGGTACACCATATAATTCTTGAGGATCTCTGCATCTCCTGCTATAAATCCAGAGCGTAATCCTGGTGCAGAGGAACGTTTCGAAACTGAGTTGATGACCAAAATGTTTTTGAATGTTGTATTGCCTACTTCGATACTTGCATTAAGCAAAGAAGGCAAAGGTTCATCCAGATACAAGTCAGCATAACACTCATCATTCATCAGCACAAAGTCATGTTTTAGGGCAAGGTTTACCCATTGTTTTAATTCATCCATCAACATCACTGAGCTTGTCGGGTTGTTTGGTGAATTTAGTATGACAAAATCTGCACGGCTTAACGCCACTTCATCTATCGCAGGCTGGAAATCATTACTCGCATTCAAATTGAGGTAGATCACTTCTGCCCTGCATGCTTTGGCTGCACCTTCATAGATCTGGTAAAAGGGGTTGGGAAACACCATTACCGGGTCTTTGACATCATGCAGTAAGAACTGAGGGAAATTAAAGAGTACTTCACGTGTACCAAAGGTAGGAATGATCTGACTGTTATCCAATGTCAGACCAAAACGTGCTTTATTGTAGGTCAGCATCGCTTCACGAAGTACTGCTTCGCCAGCTGTTTTAGGGTACTTGTTTAAAAGTATGGCATGGTCATTGAGGGCATCCAGTATAAACTGTGGTGTAGCAAACTGAGGTTCACCAATGGTCAGAGACAAGGCATTATAGACCTTATTTGGTGTAATATCCTGCAGTAAAGTATTGAGTTTTTCAAAAGGGTAGGTTTCGAAGTTCATGATCGCCCTAATTTTTTAAGAATTATAACCAAAATGCAGTAAACTACAACTTGACAATAAAGGCACCTGCATTGATGCTCCTGCGTACTTTTTTTAACGCTGCCTTTGCATCTTCTTTGTCACTATAGGCACCAATGAGTACTTTGTATTTTCCTGTATTGCGAACACTGTAACGCAGGTTAAGTGCTTCTATCTTTTGCAGGTATGCTTTACCTGGGACAGCAGAAAAAGAGCCTGCCTGTATATAATACCTTTCTGAAAAGTTTGCAGCGTTGTCAGGCATGTAGGTATCAAGCCCGGAAAATACATTTTTGACACTGTTTTTTGTAGCTTTGGTTTGCGTGACTGCACGTTTATGGCTATAAGAGCGTTTACTGGGTTTCGCTGTGGTCTTTACCAGCCATTTCATAATTTCATTTTGCAGTTTAGCCCCATGGAATCTTGACCTTGGACTGTTCACCAAAATAACCACTGTATAGAGTTTTCCTGCCTTGTTCTTCACATACCCGCCAATGTTTTTCACCCGTCTGACCGTACCCGTTTTCATCCACGCACGGTTTTTTACCACCGTATGTCGAAAACGCCGTTTGATCGTGCCGTCTACACCGGCAATAGAAAGTGTTTTCATCCATCTCTTACCGTAACGGTCATAGGCATTGTCATACATGTCTGCCAAATTTTTTGCGGTTATTTTTGCGATACGTGAAAGACCAGACCCGTTGTCTATCATCAGCGTACCGTAACCCAATGCACCTTTTGAACGGAGTATCTTGGCTACAGCATCTCTTCCCTTTTGCACTGTTGCAGGGGCACCATAGACTTTTGCGCCTAAAAGAAGCAAAAGGTGGCGGGCATAAAGGTTGTTACTCTTTTTGGCTGTTTTAGAGACTATTTTTTCTAATGGCTCCGAGTAGTGTGTAAACAGTGCTTTCGCATTTCTAGGTACCTTTTGTAAACGTAAAGTACCAGATACCTGTATACCTTTGGCACGTAACTTCTCTTTTAATGCATAATAAAAAGATTTATAGGGTTTGGTCAAGACATTACATATATTTCGTTTGCC
>DQVY01000086.1 GCA_015661535.1 Sulfurovum sp.
ATGATCATCTTCTCACAGTCATTGATGGAGAGAGAGACGCTTCTGTGGTGATAAAAGACATAGATGATTTTCTTCAGCAGAAAGTAGCACTTCCTACTCAATAATATTTGGAGGTATTTAGATATTAAGGTAAAAAGGAGTGTGTCATGTTGAAAGAAAATGTAGTAGAAAGTCTCTTAGGGGAAACAAGCGATAAGAAAAAAAGCAGGACCCCTGCAAGATTGGATTTTTTACAGAGTGCTAGTGGTCTGTTTTTGGCTGTTTTTATGATCTTGCATATGCTTTTTGTCTCTACAATACTTATTAGTAAGGATTTTATGCTTAGTGTAACCAAAGCCTTTGAATTAAGTTTTATATTTGAAGGTGGGAGCAGTGTTCCTGTCTTTATTGCTATCTCTATAGTCTCTGCCATTTTTATATTTCATGCCTTTTTGGCTATGAGAAAGTTTCCCATATCTTACAGACAGTATCTTCGTTTAAAGACCAATTCAAACTTGATGAACCATGGTGATACAAAACTTTGGATCATTCAGGTCATTACTGGTTTTGCTTTATTCTTTTTGGGTTCGATACATCTTTATACCATGTTGACAAACCCGGGGAACATTGGTCCTTATGCGTCATCTGACAGAGTGTTTAGCGACCTTATGTGGCCTCTGTATATTGTGCTCTTGATAGCAGTAGAGTTTCATGGCTCCATAGGCTTATACAGATTAAGTGTAAAGTGGGGTTGGTTTGAGGGTGAAGATTCAAAAGTGAGTCGAAAAAAGTTAAAAAAAGTTAAAATAATTTTGACTGTGGTCATGTTAACGCTTGGTATTATGACGCTGTTGGCGTATATGAAGATCGGGTATGACCATCAGGATAATTATGGCGAAAGATATATGCACCCTACGGAGGTAAGTCATGCAAATTAAATATACTGACGCATTGATCATTGGTGGAGGATTGGCAGGGCTACGTTCGGCGATCTCGACCACAGATAAAGGTTTAGATACGATTGTACTTAGTCTTGTTCCTGTAAAGCGTTCACACTCTGCTGCAGCTCAGGGAGGCATGCAGGCAAGTCTTGGAAATAGTATTATGGGGGAAGGGGACAATGAAGATGTTCACTTCGCAGATACTGTAAAAGGGAGTGACTGGGGCTGTGACCAAGAGGTAGCAAGAATGTTCGTAAATACTGCGCCCAAAGCGATCCGTGAGTTGGCTGCATGGGGTGTACCCTGGAGCCGTGTGAAAAAAGGGGACAAAGAGACGGTCATTAATGCCAAAAAGATCACTATTACTGAAAAAAAGGAAGCGCACGGACTCATTACAGCAAGAGACTTTGGTGGGACAAAAAAGTGGAGAACCTGTTACACTGCAGATGCTACAGGACACACGATGCTTTATGCTGTGACCAATGAGGCGATGAAGCGAGGCGTGGTCATAGAAGACAAAAAAGAAGCCATTTCACTTATAAGCAAAGACGGTCAATGTTATGGCGCTATTGTAAGAGACTTGAAAAATGGTGAACTTACGGCCTATGTAGCAAAAGGTACTATGATCGCAACAGGCGGATATGGACGGATCTATAAACAGTCTACCAATGCTACCATTTGTAAAGGTACAGGACATGCCATTGCATTGGATGCCGGTGCTTATCTTGGCAATATGGAAGCCATTCAGTTTCACCCGACACCTATTGTGCCCTCAGGGATCTTGCTCACAGAAGGGTGTAGAGGAGATGGTGGTGTACTTAGAGACAAAGACGGGTACAGATTTATGCCTGACTATGAGCCGGAAAAGCAAGACTTGGCAAGCAGGGATGTGGTAAGCCGGAGAATGCTAGAGCATATTAAAAAAGGCAAAGGTGTCCCATCACCTTATGGAGACCACTTGTGGCTTGATATTTCTATTTTAGGTCGTGAACACATAGAGAAAAACCTGCGTGATGTCCAAGAGATCAGCAAAACATTTAACGGCATTGATCCTGCGGATGAAGGTGAAAAAGGGTGGATGCCGGTGCTACCCATGCAGCACTACTCCATGGGCGGTATACGAACCACACCCAAAGGTGAGAGTGTCAGCCTTAAAGGATTGTTCTCTGCAGGAGAATCGGCATGTTGGGACTTGCACGGATTTAACAGATTGGGTGGAAATTCTGTCAGTGAAACCGTTGTTTCGGGTATGATCATAGGTAATTATTTTGCGGATTACTGCAGTGAAACAGACATTACTATCGATACTAAAACAGTGCAAGAAGAGTTGACCAAGCAAAACAATTATCTTGATGAGCTTTTGGCA
>DQVY01000117.1 GCA_015661535.1 Sulfurovum sp.
GTTTTACCATCGCAATGAGAGAACAACTTATATTTCCATGGTATTGGTCTTTGTCGCTTTGGTTCCTTTCCCTTTGGCTGCACCTTTTAATTATCTTGTTAAAATTGTGTTGCTCATTGCCTTGTATCTCATATTGAAACGATCCTCTGTTGAGCAAAAAAAATTGATGATAGTTTCAGCCATTCTTTTTTTCATGTTTATGTACTTAGGAAATGTATTTGGCTTGATCATGTCTAAAATGATGAGTTATATCTCTATAGGGACGGCAAACGAAGGCTTGCATTTTTATGGTGTCCATCAAACCATTAGAGAAGCTGGGAAGATCCCTTTTGAAATGTTCGCCAATCGTATTTCAGGCTCACAAATAGGCGTGATATTATCATTCATCGGATATATTGTCTTGGTGGTACGACACAGAGCTTTCATCTTGGCTTTACCCCTTATTGGTATTGGTGCTTTTGCTTTATGGGGAGGACTCAGATTTACTGTGTATGCTGTACCGGTTGCTGCGATGTCTGCCATTTATCTTTTTCATGTTATTACGACTATGGTCTCAAATAAAAAGAGTATCTACATAGTGGTAATGACAGTGATGACGGCAGCAATGATTTACCCTAATATTACACATATTATCGGCTATAAAGTACCTACTGTTTTAAATAAAGCAGAAGTACAAGATCTAGATCGATTGAAAGCAATTAGTACTTCTCGAGACTATACTCTGAGTTGGTGGGATTATGGTTACCCTATTTGGTTCTATTCCAATACCAATACCATCATTGATGGGGGTAAACATCAAAATGATAACTTTATTATCTCCAAGATCATGCAAACAACTTCATCTGATCTGGCAGCAAATTTAAGTCGTTTAGCGGTAGAGACTTATGTAGATGCCAATTATTCTAATATTGCAGATACACTGTTTAAAAATGGAAAAGAAGATCAGCTTGACCCTAATCTTCTTTTGTCAGAATTAGAAAGTAACACCTATCCCTTGCCTGAAAAAACAAGAGATATCTATTTCTATTTACCCTACAAGATGCTTAACATCTTTCCTACGGTGGCTGTTTTTGGTAATTTAGATCTTACAACAGGAAAAGCTGAACGACAAATGGCCTTTTATCCAACATCTGTAGCAAACAATAAAGAGGGTATTCTGACATTTAGGAACGGTATTGTATTCGATGCAAAGAAAGGCATGGTGAGATTGGGAAAAAATGAAGTACCTGTAAAGCATTTTATTGTCACCGAGTTAACAAAAGAGGGACAAACACATCTACAAACACAACGATATCATCCTAATGGAATCTATACGATCATTTATATGAAGAGCTATGGACGGTTTATTGTCATGGACTCCGAAACCTTTAGATCTATGTATGTACAGATGTTCATACTCGGTAAATATGATAAAAATATTTTTGAGTTGGTCATCTCTTCTCCCTATAGTAAAATATATAAAGTGAAAAGATAAGTTATTGGGAAAGTGTAGTCTCTTTCCTGTAAAGATATAGATACAAAACCAAATAGCAGAGAATAAAGCAGAAAGCTATAGCAATATTGGTTGTAGATTTATTGGGATAAATAGTGGACAAAACCATAAATGGAAGTATGCCCATAATAATCAAGAGAGACGTGAGTGGATTATTGTGCGTGATCTGTCTGTAGATAAGCATATGCAGATGGTAGGCATCGGGCTGCATGGGAGAGTGCCCCAGAGAGAGTTTCCTTATAATGGAGAAGATCACTTCCCACACGGGGTATATAAATATAGCCATAATATACCAGGGACTGACACTTTCGTATGTCCCTGCGAGAAATATACCTATGATCGCAACGATGAACCCCAGCATATAGGCTCCGCCATCTCCTAAAAAAATACGGCCTTTTGGAAAGTTTAGTATAAAAAATGCGAAAGTAGCACCTGTGGTGACTAGAATGACCTGCAGTATTTCTATATTGTTCTCTCCGTAGGAGGTGATGGCAAAAGAGAGAAGTATTAGCAGTATAATGCCAGAAGCCAGACCATTGAATCCGTCAATTATATTTACTGCATTCATCATGCCTACGATGGCAAAGGTACTGAAGAGTATACCCATCCAATAAGGCATACTTACACCCAGACCCAAATAGGTCACAACAGAATCGGTAAGCCAAATGGCAGAGAGTGCTGCCAAAACCTGTAAAAAAAGACGACGCCTTGCACTTAAAGAGTTATGAAGATCTTCAAAAATACCGGAAAGAAATGCCAGAACAAGAGGGAGAATAAAGTTGACCCCAAGTGGGAACAACAGTAATGAGAACAAGCCCACGATGACTCCTATGCCTCCTGCTCTTGAAGTAGAGACAGTATGGTAGTTTTGGGGTTTGTCGTTGTTTGCATCGTCTATAAAAAATGTATATCTATGACTTAAAAATATGATACCAGTAAGTATGATTAGAGATATTAGAAATGGATAAATAAATAGAGAGCTCATAGATGCATACTTTAGTTTTAATATCATTATACTATAGGATATATAATGTACCCATGACAACAAAACCAACATATGGCATCAGGGTATTGCTTAAAGTATAGTAATCTATAAGCAAGCTTTAGTATAATTTTTGAGTTATAAAAAACTATAACTAAAATTTAATTATAAA
>DQVY01000218.1 GCA_015661535.1 Sulfurovum sp.
AGTACCCAGAGCAAGATCGCCCCTAAAGGTGTGGGAACACCTACAAAATATTTGGCTGCCTCTCCTACCTCTACGTCGATGTTAAACTCTATAAGCCTTCTCAAGCCAGAGATAATATAGAAGATAAATACTACACCTAAAACCAACTCTTGCAAACCCGAACTCTCTTTGGTGATCGCATAATAGAGTAAAAATGAAGGCATAACTACAAAAGAGATGAAGTCTGCATAAGAGTCTACTTGTATACCAAACTCGGTAGAAAGGTTGTATTTTCTTGCAACCTTACCGTCTGCAATATCTAATGCCCCAGCTATCCATGCCAAAATAATGGCAGTAAAGAAGTCTCCATGTACAATAAAATGTATGGCAATCAGTCCTGCAGCAATGTTTCCGAAGGTAATAAGGTTTGCTATATTGAAGCGGTTGTTTTTATCAAATAAATTCATAGTGTATTTTACCCTCTTCGCACTTAACCCTTTATACTTAGCACTATCTTGTTATGATTAGACCATGAAAAATATTCAACAACTTGCACTCATCGGCCCTACTGCTTCCGGGAAGACGGCACTTTCTATTAAGTTAGCCCAAAAGATGGATGCTTATATACTCTCTATAGACTCTTTGTCCATTTACAAAGAGATCGATATAGTTTCTGCCAAACCGAGCATAGAAGAGCGTTCAGGCATTCAGCATTTTGGCATAGACTACCTCTTTCCAAATGAAAGTTTTGATGTCACTGTATTTATTGAACTCTATCATCAGGTTTATGCAAAATGTGTGAGTGAGGGAAAAAATCTTGTTATCGTTGGGGGTACAAGCTTTTACTTAAAAATGCTGATAGAGGGTATCTCTACCCTGCCTCCCATTTCAAAAGAAACAGAAGACAAGGTACAAAAACATTTGCTTGACCAAAAAAAAGCACATGCGTATCTTTATGCATTAGACCCCGATCACATGTCTTCTATTGAAACAAATGATAGCTACCGTATAGAAAAAGCCTTGAATATTATTGTAGAAACAGGGTTGACACCTACGGCATATTTTGCACAGAATCCTCCCAAACCTACCATTACAACCCCTCTTCCCGTCTATCAGATCGTATGGGACAGAACCCTGCTTCGCGAACGCATCGCTTTACGTACAAATATAATGGTAAATGAGGGGCTTATAGATGAAGTATGTGTGCTTGAGAAAAAATATACTCGTACACCTCATTGTATGAAAGCCATTGGTATTAAAGAAACATTGGCATATTTAGATGGGATATATGATAAAAAAATGCTCATAGAAAAGATCACAACCAATACGGCGAGACTTGCAAAACGGCAAACTACATTTAATAATTCTCAGTTTAAAGATGTGATAAAAGGAAGTGTTGAGGAGTTGGAGGAAATATTACTGTAGGGTGCTGTCCCCCGACGGCACCGATGATATTGTTTTATTTTTATTGTATAGTATATACGGTGCCGTGAGGGCACGGTCACCCTACGCGAAATTAATATCCACTCGCAGATATCATATAGTATAAGTATGAGATAAGCGGCTGTACATAGAAGATAGCTCCCACTGTTGCCGCCGTTGCAAACCCAATGATCACCATTAATGATCTTGACATGTTATAGGAAACAGTCTCTGCATCCTGTACCGGATCTTTAAGGAACATATACACGATCAATTTCAAATAGTAGTAGGCAGCTATCGCTGAGTTAAGTCCCATAATAATGGCTAACCAGATATACCCTGCATTCACTGCAGCCTGCATAACATAAATCTTACCCCAGAAAACTGAGAATGGAGGCACACCTGCAAGTGACAACATGAAGATCCCCATGATCACAGCAGCCATCGGCATGGTTTGAACAAGTCCTGAGAACTTTTCATAAGGGTGGTCATAACGTGTATCAAAGATGCGTTTTTTGTGCCGTGATATCCATAACATTGTAAAGGCACCCAGGTTTGTAAACATAAAGAGTGCATAGTAAAGGAATATACTTGTATTTCCTTCTGTTGTATCTAGCGCCAATGCAGCCATAATGAAACCTGCATGTGAAATAGAAGAGTATGCAAGCATACGCTTGACATCATTTTGTACCAAAGCCATAATGTTTGCAAGCGTCATGGTGATCACTGCTAAAATAAGAATGGTCCATCTCACCCACTCGACACCTAGATCTAAATACATACCGAAAATTCTGATACTCACAACAAAAGCTGCGATTTTAGGCACAACTGACATATATCCTGCCAGTGGTGCTGAGGCACCTTCATACACATCCGGTACCCATGTATGAAATGGGAAAAGGGAAATTTTAAAAGCAAAGGCAACCAGTAACAATACGGATGAACCAAAGATCGCGATCATCAAACCTGTTTCATTCACACGCGTTGCCAATACCTCTGCCACTTTATAAAGTTCTATTGAACCTGTAAGCGCATAGATCACAGCAGAACCCATCGTAAAGAAACCTGCAGCCAATGCACCCATAGTAAAGTACTTCACTGCTGCCTCATAAGAGTTCGCTCTGTTATGCAGAGCAATGAGTGTATAAAGTGAAAGTGATGCTGTCTCTAAACCTACAAATATAAGGATAAGGTTATCACTGGCAACCATAAACTGGAAGCCTGCAATCATGAACAAAAAGAGTGCGAAGAATTCAGGATAAGAATACTCATGGAATTTTTTTGATGTTAATGCCAAAGGAATAAACATCATAGACCCGCCAATGACCATCAGTTGAGAGATAATAGAAATACCGTCTATCAACATCACATCAAAGAAACCGCGTTCATTTACATTCAAGCCAAGTACTGCACCAAAGTCAATAAACAATACCAGGATCGTTAACATAACATACAGTGATTTATGTAGCTTGTTATTGAGAAGATCAAGCACTAAAATGATCAATCCCCCCACAACTGCAATAAGCATAGGAGCAAGTGTAATAAGGTTCAGACTTTCTAAACTAACATTAATAGGTGATAACATTATTTCACCTCCTTACTTGATTTTGCAACTCTTATCATATCTTTTGCCTCTTTTGTCAGTGCTTTTTCATCCATAAAATTCAACAATGCTTTCACTGAATTATCTATAGGTTCAAGTACCGGTTTAGGATACACACCTAGCCAGATCACAATAGCAACCAAAGGTATCAAAGACCAAGTTTCTCTACGGTTAAGGTCTTTCAACTTTTTATTCTCTTCATTATTCAATGGACCAAAGAAAGTAAACTTCATCACTCTGAGCATATAGACTGCACCAAGAATAATAGAAGTACCGGCAATGATCGTGATGATCGGAGAGACTTGATAGAAACCAAGAAGTACAAGGAATTCACCTACAAATCCTATAGTAAGCGGTAACCCTACAGAAGCCATAAGCATTACACCAAAGATAACAGCAAACTTAGGCATCACAGATGCCAGACCGCCAAACTCAGACATAAGCTTCGTATGTCTCCTTTCATAGATCATTCCCACCAACATAAACAGTGCACCCGATACAATACCGTGTGATAACATTTGGAATACTGAACCGGAAAGCCCCTCTGCATTCATAGCAAAGAGACCTAACATAATAATACCCATATGAGATACAGAAGAGTAAGCGATCACTTGTTTAATATCTTTCTGTGCATAGGCGATCATTGCTGTATAAACGATCATAATTAAAGATAAGACTGCTACTGGTGTGATCGCCATAACAGAAGCATCCGGGAACATTGGAAGTGAAAATCTTACAAATCCGTAGGTACCCATTTTAAGAAGAACAGCGGCAAGGATAACCGAACCAATCGTTGGTGCCTGTCCGTGTGCATAAGGGATCCACGTATGGAATGGGAACATTGGTACCTTGATGGCAAATCCAATAAAGAATGCCGCA
This sequence comes from Sulfurovum sp., assembly GCA_015661535.1. Classification (GTDB taxonomy): domain Bacteria; phylum Campylobacterota; class Campylobacteria; order Campylobacterales; family Sulfurovaceae; genus Sulfurovum. Next base: position 3,884 of record DQVY01000218.1, read on the forward strand.
AAGAGCCATAACTGGTAATCTACCGGCAACACCAATGCATACCAGTCTGTGATAGCAAAACTCCATACTCCCGTAAGACTATGGTAAATGTATGCCACAAATAACATACCTACAAGCATGATAAGTGACCCTGTAAATGTATACAAGAAGAACTTAATAGATGCATAGACTCTCAGCGGTCCGCCCCATGCCCCAATGATATATAACATTGGTACCAAAGAGAGTTCCCAGAAGAGGTAGAAGATGATCGCATCAAGTGCAACAAATACCCCGATCATTGTCATTTCTAGGAAAAGAAGTGTAACAATCATGTTTTTGATATTTTTTGTTTCACCCATAGATGCCATACCGATCAAGGTCATCAATGTTGTCATAATAATAATGAATAAAGAGATGCCATCTGCCCCTACATAATAAGAGATACCCATATCAGGGATCAAAGGGATCATTTCAACAAACTGCATACCTGCACTTGCTGTATCAAAACTGAACCATAACCATAAAGAGAGCAAAAACTCTATAGCTGCCACAGTCACACCGTAGGCTTTAGCACTGTCTTTATCTATTACAAATCCCAACAGTCCTGCAACTGCCGGGAAAAACACCAATATACTTAAAATATTTTCCATTTTTACCCCTTAACCTATCATCGCTGAAACTGCAGCGATCGTCAATAATAGTACAGCACCTACAGCCATCCAGTTTAGATAGTTTGAAAGGTTACCCGTTTGCATACTTCTTGTTTTATCTCCAGCACCATAGAAGAATTTCGCAATGCTATCTACTGTACCATCGACAATTTTCAAGTCAACCTTGGTCCAGAATATTTCTGAAAGCATCATGTATGGTTTAGTGATAAACTCTTCATAAAATTTAGGTACATAATACTGGTTTTTAAGAAGTTTATAGAAGAAACCTTGTTCTTTCTCTTCATCACGTTTCCATGCTTTTTCACCTGTTCTTGCATATTTTAAATACGCGATCACAATACCCGTAACCGCAAAGAAAATAACAATAAGACCAAGATAGTTTGCCAAGTGATGTGTGTGTGCTGACATCTCATACTGTACACTTTCACCTATTTTGTATATAAATGCTTTGTATGAGCCCATGAACCAACCTGTAATGACTGCAAGTACAGCCAAAGGAGACATAGCAACCAATACAAATTTGTACATTTCGTGAGGGTGGAACCCTAATGCTGTATAACGGTCTTCACCATGGAAAGATAAGAATATCTGTCTGAATGAATAGAAGGCTGTCATACCGGCAGTAAGTACCAACATACCCCATAAGAAATAGGTATGTTCATTAAATGCTGTTTCAATAATGGCATCTTTAGACCAGAATCCTGCCAAAGGAGGAAGACCGGCAAGTGCTACTGAGGCGAGTGTCATGTAGATCCATGTGCCTCTCATCTCTTTTCTAAGGTTACCCATTTTAAAGAGGTCAAGCTCATCATGCATCGCATGCATCACGTTACCTCCGCCAAGGAAGAGTAACGCTTTAAAGAATGCGTGTGCTGCAAGGTGGAACAATGCGATCCAGTACGCACCAAGTCCTGCTGCTGCGAACATGTACCCCAGCTGTGAAAGCGTAGAGTAGGCAATAATTCTTTTTAAGTCACGTTCAACCAAAGCCATAGAGGCTGCATAAAAGGCAACAAATGTTCCAAGTGAGGCAATGAAGAAACTCACACCTTCAACGGCTTCCATTGAGTAAAGCGGATTGGCTCTGATGACAAGGAAAACCCCTGCTGTTACCATCGTTGCAGCGTGGATCAATGCAGAAACCGGTGTAGGACCTTCCATCGCATCTGTCAACCATGTATGTAACGGGAACTGCGCTGACTTACCCATTGCCCCGATAAAGAGTGCAATCGCTGCACCTTTTAAAACAGCATCACTCAAGTAAGGAAGCTGAGCAAATACTTCATCATATTGAAGGGAACCTGTGTTCCAGTAAAGTATAAAGATACCAACCAACATACCAAGGTCAGCAATACGGTTCATAATAAATGCTTCATTTGCTGCCCATGATGGTGAGATAGACGGATTGTCTTCTCTTGCCTGATCTGGCTTGTGATACCAAAAACCAACCAGTAACCAAGAACAGACACCTACCCCTTCCCAACCAATAAAAAGGCCAAGGAAGTTATCAGACATGACCAGTACCATCATCGAAAATACAAAGGCAGAAAGGTAAGAGAAAAATCTGTTAAAACTCTTATCATGATCCATGTATCCAATAGCATAGATGTGTACGACAGTAGAGACCAAAGAAACCACTGTCATCATGGTGACAGATATTTGATCAACCACAAACCCAAAAGAGACATTGAAGTCTCCGGCAGAGATCCAATCCATCATTCTAATCTGAACTACATCCCCTGTCATTAAAAGGTTATACGCTAACGTTGCTGAAGCTAAAAAGGCAATACCAATTAAGATCGAAGCAACAATACCTACAAATATTCTTCTTTCACTCATACCAAATAAAGCTGCAAAAAGAGAGCCTACAAACGGTGCAAAAAGTGCTACATATACTAAATTTTCCATGTTTATCCTCTCATGCTTGCAAGGTCGTCAAGGTCAAGACTTCCATGTTTTTTGTATAGTACAATTAAGATACCAAGTCCAACAGCTACTTCAGATGCCGCAACGGCAATAATAAAGAATGCGAACATTTGACCTGTGAGATCATTATAATAATGTGAAATAGCTGCAAATGCAATATTCACTGCATTCAGCATCACTTCTGTTGCGAAGAAAAGCATCAATAGATTTCTTCTTCTAAGTACTCCCACCAAACCAATGGAAAATAGTATTGCTGATATGACCAGGTAATGCGATAAACCTATCATTTGTCATCCTTTTCAATTTCTGTTTCTCTCACAATTTCATCGTCTGCACTCATATCTTCTGTGAGACTCTCATCCATTTTCTTACCTGCAAGGATAATACCTGCGATCATAGCCACAAGTAACATTAATGCGGCAACTTCAAAAGGAACAAGATATTTTGTAAAAAGTACAATACCTACATCTTGTGCGTTACCAACACCTTCATGCATAGGGTAGAGTGCCTGTATATTTTCAGAATAGATCGGTGCGGCAAACATAAGTACCAATACCAATGCTGTCAGACCACCAAGTAAAAATACCAAAGTATTATTGGTATTTTTTTCTTTAATATCCCGTGTTGCATCAAAAAACATCATGGCAAATGAGTAAAGAGCCATAATAGCCCCTACATACACAATGAGCTGAACGACACCAAGGAAATCAGCTCCCAGAATGAAGAAAAATCCAGATATGAGTACCATACCGGATGCAAGTGAAGTCATAGAGTAAAGTATATTTTTACTCATGACCGTCACCAAGAAAAGTCCTATTGTTAAAGCCGAAAATAGGTAAAAGGCTACGATTTCATACATGTCTGCTCTCCTTAGTATGCAAGTGGTGTTTTTTTAATGTTTTCATCAGCATTTGGAGATATTGCACCAAAACCATCATACTCTTGCTGCAAATTCAACTGATCGATAGGCGTTAACATATCTTCAAAGAGTGAGAAACCTGCACGTTGTTCTGAAGCATTTTCATAACGAGGTCCATGTACAATAGCAAGTTCAGGACACACTTCCGCACAGTATCCACAGAAAATACAACGACCAAAGTTAATGGTGTATTCACTGACTTCTTTACGTTGATTCTCATCATACCTTGTATCCATTGTAATACAATTTGAGATACATATCTTTTCACAAAGACCACAACCGATACATCGATAGTTACCTGACTCCATAAGTCTTAACATATCGTGAATGGCTCTGTATCTTGGGGAGATAGGCATCTTTTCAAATGGATACTTCACTGTGTGCATATCTCCTTTAAAAAGTGCCTGGAGCATTGTTCTCATGACAACACCCAAACCAACAAAGAGTTCACCTTTAAGGCTTCTTTTGATGACTTGTGTAAATTTTTCCATACCTGTTTCAGGAGATTTTCCTAAATCAAGTGTCGTATAATTTTGTGTTCCTACGTTTCTGTTTTTAAATTGTTCTAAACTCATACCTACTCCCTTATACCATCATCACTATGGCTGTAACTAAAATGTTTATCACTGCTAATGGCATCAATACTTTCCAACATAACCACATCAACTGATCTGGTCTGATATGCGGCCATGACGCTCTTACCCATAACATCAGGAAAAAGAAAAATGCGATCTTCAGCATAATAAACAACCAACCGAATGCACTTGCTGCATCATATCCACCTAAGAATACAATGGCTGCAATAATGGAAACAGTGATCATGTTTGCATACTCTCCAATGAAGAACATACCCCATCTCATACCTGAATACTCTGTTGCATACCCAGAAACAACTTCTGCCTCATGTTCAAGAAGGTCAAATGGTGTTCTGTTTGTTTCCGCAAATCCTGCAATAAGGAAAAGCACAAAAGCAACGGGTTGCTGCCAAATCATCCATGACATCACCCCATCTTGCTGATAGTCGTTAAAATCTACAAATGAAAGTGAACCGACAAGCATGATAGGTGCTAAAATTGACAAACCTGTTACTACTTCATAAGAGAGAAACTGCACTGCAGTTCTTGCTGCTCCGATGATCCCCCATTTGTTGGCTTGTGACATACCTGCCAACAGCGGTCCGTAAAGCCCTGCTGCCATCATACCAAGTACAAACAAAATACCGATATTCAGATCAGAGGCAATAGAAGGTACAAAAACACCTCCCAATAAAGGTACAAACTCAGGAATGGTAAAGTCTGGAAATACAGGTACTGCAGAAAGCGCGATAAATGCTGTTGCTGCAGTAATGATCGGTGCGATCATAAAGATTAGTTTATTGGCATTTTGGGGAATAATATCTTCTTTGGTAAAAAGTTTGATCCCATCTGCTGCGATTTGTAATAAACCATAAGGTCCAACGTGCATTGGTCCAAGACGCCTCTGCATAAAAGCCAACACTTTTCTCTCTACAAATGTACCAAAACCAGCCAAAGCCGAAATAATCGCCAAGATCAGGATCGCTTTAATAAGCACCCCCACCCACGTGACTTCTGGTAGTATGTTTACTGCTTCCATATTACACCTTTCTCAATGTTACTGTTTTATATCTAGACTCACCAAAAAGATCATATATACCTTCTGCTGCTCTAAAGTCTGGGACTTTTACAATGTCTCCCGTCATCTTTTCATCTGCAACCACGTCTAAGGTAATACTTCCATTGTCAAAGACCACTTCTACTTTTTCACCTAAACTTTCTGCTTTTTCTGTACTTGCATAGAGAGAGAAAGTCTCAAAGATCTGATGTGCTTTTTCCGTAAAGTCATTAAATTGTCTTGCAGGGTTACATCTGTAAGCTATCTCCCCTTCAAGTACAGCATTTTCATCAAACTTCTCAACTTCCGGTAATTCCGTTTCTACATTCGTTGTTTCCAATCTGTAGCCACGGTTATCTGTACCGTCATTTTCAAAAGCATTTGGAAGCGTATCAAACTCAAGTGCTTTAAATCCTCTATCCGTCGGAAGTGTTTTTGTCCAATCAACAGTCAATTCCGGTGCACCAACAAGCTCTTTCATAAGATCATTCAATTCATAGCCATTGTATTCAACAGCTGCATTGGTAGGAAGTACACGTTTACCAATGTTACACAATGTTCCCTCCTGCTGATTCATCGCCGGCATGTCAAGATCGCCAGAACCTAATGCTGACAATTTAAAGTCACCATTTTCATTGTATCCTATAGTATACCCGCTTGCACTGTCATCAAGGTCACATATAAGCGCCACACCCAAGGCATTTGACTTTGGTGGTGTCATCACTACATTGATAGGACAGGTCGCTTCTACAAGTGCCACAAGTTTGGCAAT
>DQVY01000143.1 GCA_015661535.1 Sulfurovum sp.
CATCAATCCTATGGGTAAAACCATTAAAGATAAAAGTTTACATATGATTGCAAAAGGTTTAAGTGAAGATGATGCCTTGCGTTCACGTGTGTGTGGAAATATTTATATGGGTGTACGACCTACACAGTTACTCGATGCTACCCGTGCCATGCAAGAGGTAAAAGCACTACTACATAAAGACAAAAAAGGAGAGAAGCTTACAAGCAAAGAAGTAACAGATCTTACCCATGCACGCACCTTGCAAAAAGAGATCATTACCGTAGACAGTTTTATAGATGATGTCTATTTTAGAAGAGACAAAAAAGTATAGTAATGCGTATAGCTTTTGTACTCTCATCCATTGTCATAGGCGTTATACGTAAACTCTCTGGAGCAAATATAACTATTTCGGGGGAAAAATTACCTGAGTCACCTATACTCTTTGTGGCAAATCACTTTACCCGTTTTGAGACATTTGTGGTACCTCACATGCTGTATAAAAACTACCATAGACCTTCAAGGTCATTGGCAGAAGACTCTCTCTTTGTGGGCATGCTGGGAAAGTATATGCGTATGTTAGGCACGATATCCAACAAACATAAAACACGTGATTGCATTATATCGGAAGATCTCCTTTCTGGTAAGGCTGATTGGGTAATTTACCCGGAAGGATACATGGTCAAAAACAAACGTATTACTTTTGACAAAGGTGAGTTTTGTACACATTCACCTGAGTATGAGGGCCCCGTACACACAGGAGCTGCAGTCATAGCATTAAAAGCTAAAATACTGCAGGAACGTGTACGTCAAAACCATGATGAGACACTAAAACTTTTTTGTGGAAAAATGGACATAGACAGTACCAAAATAGACAAGAACTTATGTATCAAAGTTGTACCTGTCTCTATTACGTATTACCCTATACGTCCCGGGCGTAACAGGTTTTTAAACTGGATAGACAGCAAGATAAACCAACGTAATGCCAGATTATTTGAAGAGTTGGAAATAGAAGTAAACTTGCTCATGCATGCCCATATGAATATACGTTTTGGTAAGCCCATTGCTTTAGATAACTATATGGATGAACTTCTGGAGAATGAAAATGATATCTATGATGAAACAAAGGTCAATGATTTTATAGATGCAAAAAGAAAAACACTTACCAATGATATGATGAAACGTGTGTATTCGCAGATGCAGATACACTTTGACCATATGTTTATACTCTCATTGGTCACAATGCCTACAGTAAAAGTCTGTCCTTCTTATTTACGTACACTCATCTATAAAAATGCACGTTCTTTACGAAAATTACCTGACTATAATCTACATAGTGAATTGCAAAAAGAGGCCTTTAAACTCATTTTGGATGAGAAGTATGAACCTTTTGCCTCTGCCATTGAGATAGCATTACAACAAAATATTCTCTATAAAGACAGTGAGGAAGATTATCTCTTTGACAGAAATCTGCTGGAAAAAGAATACCCTTTTCATAAAGTTCGGGTTAAAAATACCCTGCAAGTCATCCTTAATGAAATTAAATGGCAAGATGCTATTGTAAAAATGGCAGAAAAGAACAGTCAATACACAGAAGCTGAATTAAAAGCAGATAATTTTAAACATATCTCTAAACGTTCATGGAATTATTTTGAACGAGAATACCTTAAGTATAAGGGTAAAATACCAAGCAAAGAAGACAAAGGTGCACCTATCATCTTATATAATAAGGATTTTGATGTCGGTTTGGTCTTTTCTCATGGATATATGGCAGCACCCAAAGAAGTATCTCTTTTGGCACATTATTTGTTTGAAAGAGGGATCAATATATATGTACCCAGGTTACAAGGACATGCTACTGACCCAAATGCCCTGTTAGAGGTGACAGCAAAAGACTGGGAAACGGACTTTGAGCGGGCCTTTACAGCCATGAGACAAGTATGTATAAAAGTGTTTATTGGTGGCTTCTCTATGGGAGGACTCTTGGCTCTATTACATGCATCTCAATATAAAGTTGATGGTGTGGTTATTGTTAATTCTGCGCTAAAATTACATGATCTAAGGGTTTCTTATGTGGTACCGACCTTACAGTTTTTTAATCAAATGATCACACATCTTCATGCAAAAGGTATCAATGAATGGGTAGACAACAGCCATACGGAAAATCCTGAGGTAAATTACCTGAAACACCCTTTATCCTCTATAGCACAGATGGAAAAACTTATGAGTACAGTCAAAAATTCTTTGAGAAAGGTAGAGGCTCCTATACTTATCATACAGGGCGATAATGATCCTATTGTGAAGAGGGAAAGTGCAAGACTTATTTATGACACTATACACTCAAAAGATAAACAATTACTTTTGATCCCTACAAACAAGCATGGTATTCTCAATGAGGCATACATAGAGAAAGTTTTTGAACCAATCATTCACTTTATCCAGCCTTTTAAAAGCTGATCGACAAATAAAAGCTCATGTCAAACATGCCATCTTCACTTAAATGGTGATTCTTACGGTAAATGGCGTAGGGTGGTTTTGTGGTGGTTTCATACTCACTTTTTGGAAGCCAGTCATGGTATACCCAGTGTATGAATCGCAAAAGGTCACCTCTTTTTCCGGTGATGTCAAACTTGGCATAAACACCCTTTTTTATGGAGAGTTGCGGCAGTCTTGTATCGGTCTCTTTTAACGTCTCTTCAAGCATCAAACAAGCTACATGCTGGCATTCGCTCAGTGGTGTCACCGCAGGATTGTCATGAAAAAGAGAGATCATCGTGTAGGCTTCTGTATCGTGAGAGAAGATCCATGCTTGTATTTTTTGCCAGGTAATGCGTATGTTTTCTTCATAGCCGCGATGGCGTATGTAGTAGGCACGCATCTCTGGCATTTTTACAATAGTAGGGAGCAAGGTTTCAAAAGATGCCGTGGATATACTTGCATAAGGTGAACTCAGCAGTAACTCTTCAGAGTAGACCTTGTCTCCCCCTTTACGCCACTGTTTGGGTGTCATGTCAAAACGCTCTTTAAATGCCCGTATGAATGAAGTTTGGGAGCTGTACCCACAAGACAAAGCGATGTCTGATATGGTTGAATAGTGGTTGGTAAGAAGTAGAGTAGAAGCCTTTTGCAGACGTACAGATTTGATGGTTTCATAAATATTACGTCCAAATATCTCTTTAAATATCTTGTGCATATAAAATTTGTTTATGCCAAAAGTCTCTGCCA
>DQVY01000185.1 GCA_015661535.1 Sulfurovum sp.
CCAAATTCTTTGTATTTTTCATTGACTGTTTTACATGCATTATAGACTGTAAAATCTGGTTCAAATCTTTCAAGTTCAGACTCTGTAGGACGAATAAACATATTTTTAACAAAATGCGCCTGCCATGCAACTTCAGAAATGAAACGTATAGAACGTTTACTCGCTGCAGAAGCACCCGCATATACATCTGTCACATAAATATTTTTACCAGAAAGTTGTGTTAACGTAAGATCTAAAAGTTCATCATAGATCTTTTTATCTATTTTTCGGTTCACATCACCCCAGGCAATATTCTCATTGGAAGGTGCCTGATCGACAAAATATTTATCTTTTGGACTACGTCCTGTGAAGATACCTGTATCACACATTGCTGTGCCTGATGTAGAGATCTTACATTCTCCACTGTTCACTTCGTGCGCTTGCAACTCATCATAACTTAAGTTATAGTAAACATCTCCGATGTTTTTTAATCCAAGTTTATCAAGTCCGTTGGGCGTTTTGGTACTCATTGTATCCTCTTTTGTACGTATAATTTAGTATGTAAAACAGATAGTATCTTGATTTACTTAAATGCCAAAGCATAAGTTAAAAAATAACATATATTTTCTAACTTATGCTTCCTCCGAAGAGAAAGCACAGCATATATTTTTCTATTTGAAGATAGAAAGCAATACACCTGCTGCAACAGCAGAACCGATAACACCGGCAACATTTGGTCCCATAGCATGCATGAGAAGAATGTTCCCCGGTTTGGCATCAGAACCAACTTTAGAAACAACCCTTGCTGACATAGGTACAGCAGATACACCTGCCGCACCAATCAATGGGTTGATAGGCTCTTTTGAAAACTTGTTCATCAGTTTTGCCATCAAAACACCAACAGCTGTACCTGCAGAGAATGCGAGAAGACCGATGACCATGATCCCCATAGTTTCAGCAACCAGGAACTTATCTGCTGCAAGTTTGGAACCTACACCAAGTCCAAGGAAAATGGTAACAATATTAATGAGTGAATTTTGCATCTCATTTGAAAGTCTGTCTACCACACCTGACTCTTTGGCGAAGTTACCAAATGTAAATGCCCCGATCAATGGCGCAGATTCAGGAAGGATCATAATAGTAAGTAGCAATACAAGAAGAGGGAAGAAAAGTTTTTCAAGTCTGTGTACTTTTCTACCTGTTTTCATCACGATCTTACGCTCATCTTCTGTGGTTAAAAGCTTCATTATCGGAGGCTGAATAACCGGTACCAATGCCATGTATGAATACGCAGCAACTGCAATAGCTCCCAGCATATCCGGTGCCAGTCTGTTTGCAATAAAGATAGACGTTGGGCCGTCTGCCCCACCAATAATAGAGATAGCAGAAGCATCTTGCAGTGAGAATCCTAAGGCAACCGCACCAATAAGTGATCCAAAGATACCAAACTGGGCAGCACCACCAAGGATGGCTGTCTTAGGGTTGGCTAAAAGTGGACCAAAGTCTGTCATTGCCCCTACACCCATAAAAATCAGCAGCGGAAAAAACTCATTGGCAATACCCATATTGTAGATAATACCAAGCATACCGTGTTCACCACCCATACCTGCCAAAGGAATATTGGCAAGTAAGCCACCGAAGGCTATAGGGATAAGAAGTAAAGGTTCAAAGTTTTTAGCAATTGCCAAATAGAAAAGAAGGAAGGTAATGATGATCATAATGATACGGCCTAGAGAAGACTCAAACCAATCCATAGGTCTTTCATAGGCAGGACCCTTAGGTTCAGAAGTTGTTTCGCCATCATTCAAGTTTACAATTGCATTGATACCTGTGGTTTCCCAAAAACTTACCATCAATTGATTGACCGTTTTTGATTGATAGGTTTTTTCTGTTTCTTCAGTAGGTGCGGCAGGTGCTGTATGCTCACTACTCGCCTCTACCATTGAAGTAGCTGCGCCAAAGACGAAAATTAGGGAAAGTAAAAAGTGTTTAAGCTTCATACTTAGTCCATTGTGGCTAAAAGTTGTGCATCTGCAACAGAATCATTGACATTCACATTGATAGATGCAATTTTACCTGCTTTAGGTGCAGCAATATCAATTTCCATTTTCATTGCTTCAAGGATCATAATAATATCACCTTCTGCAACGGTGTCACCCGGGTTTTTAATGATCTTCCATACATTACCTGGTGTTTGAGAATTAATTTCTGTAGCGCCTTTTCCTGCTGTTGTTACTGCAGGTGTTGCTGCTTCAGCTACTGCATTTACTGTGGCTGCCGGAGCAATTTGAATATCACCCTCACCTTCTGCTACCTGAACACTGTATTGTTTACCATCTACTACTACTGTATAATTTCCTGCCATATCTGTATCTCCACTGTTTGAATTATTTTCTTTACCTTTTCTTATCATGAGAGGGCCTTCACCCTTCAAGAACGCAATACCTTTTTGATCACAAGCACCAGCGATGAATATATTTTCATCACTTGTCTCCAACCCTTCTTCTTCCAACACTTTAGTCCAGTGCGCGATAGATTTGGTTTCATCTCTATCTGCAATGTCTAAAGGATTCTCAGTTGTTGGATCGAGTTTAAGTTTCTTAGATGCAAGTTCAATGATCTCGCTGTCTGCTTCCACAGGTGTTTTACCAAAGTAACCAAGTACCATACGCCCATATCCTGGAGCAATTTGCTTCCATGGTCCGAACATAACATTTGCATATGCCTGCTGCCAGTAAAACTGACTCACTGGTGTTACAGATGTACCGTAACCTCCACGTTCAACCACTTCTTTCATCGCTGCGATCACTTGATCAAACTTACCTAACTCTCCTGAATCTCTCATCATTTGAGTATTTGCTGTGAGTGCGCCGCCAGGCATAGGTGAGAATGGAATAAGAGGAGACACCTGTGTTGCTTCAGGTGGGATCTGATACTCAGAAAGACATTCTTTTAGTCTCTCTTCATATTTCAACACTTTATCTAATTTAAGATCACCAAGATTGTAGTTCGTCCCTTTGGTTGCATGAAGCATCGTAAGGATATCTGGTTGAGATGTACCACCGGATACTGGTGATGCTGCCATATCGATACCGTTTGCCCCTGCTTCAAGTGCTGCTAAATATGCTGCAACAGAAACACCTGCTGTTTCATGCGTATGTAGTCTTAAGTGTACAGATTCGCCAAGGAGTTTTCTTGCCATAGAAATGGTTTCATATACTTTATGCGGATTTGCTGTACCAGAGGCATCTTTGAAACATACAGAATCAAAATCAATACCCGAATCTAAAATATTTCTCAAAGTTTTTTCATAAAAGTTCACATCATGTGCCCCTTTACATCCTGGAGGAAGATCCATCATAGTCACCACTACTTCATGGTCCAGACCATGTTTTTTGATCATTTCTGCCGAGAATGCAAGGTTGTTTACATCATTCAATGCGTCAAAGTTACGTACCGTTGTTGTACCGTGTTTTTTAAACATTTTTGCAAAAAGGTCTATCATTTCACGAGAACCTGTGTCAAGCATCACTGTATTTATACCACGTGAAAGTACTTGAAGGTTTGCATCTGGTCCTACGATCTCTCTAAAACCATCCATCATTTCAAATGCATCTTCCTGCAAATAAAAGTAAAGTGATTGGAATCTTGCTCCGCCACCAAATTCAAAGTGATTTATCCCTGCCTGTTTTGCTGCTTCTACTGCAGGGAAAAAGTCATCCATAAGCACACGACCGCCAAAGACAGACTGAAATCCGTCTCTGAATGTTGTGTCCATTACATCAATATATTTTTTAGCCATTTATAGTACCTTCTAACTTTGATTTATTTATTTTTACGAAACTCTGTTACAGCAGCAATAATGGCCGCAACATGTTCTGATTCATTATTCGATTCCGAAGTAGTGGGTGTAACAGGTACTTCTTCAGGGAAAAATTTAGCAATCAATTTTGCCTGAATATTTACGACAATTACCATTATGGTCAGGAATAGAAATACAATACCCATTCCCAAGACCATAAACTTCACACTCTCAAGTATTAAGTTAACATCTGCCATTTAATCTCACTTTCTCTAGTTATAATCCAAATTCTAAAATAGTTTTGCTTGTTCTTAGTTAAAATAAAGGAATTATCTTCTCTTTTTTCTACGATTGTTATTTCGTGTAGCTTTTTGTTGCCCCATATACCCTTGAAGCATTTCATCCACTGTATTTTGGTCATACCCGATCTGGGAACCAACATTGTTTTGTTCTTGCGTAATTAAACGTGAGATCAATTTTTCCAACAAGAGTGTTTTGTCCATATCACCCATATAAGCAAGCATGTCAGAGGCATCATTGTGGATAGGGATATCTCTTATTTGTTCAGCCAAATATTCACGTCCTGTCTCATCAAGCCCTTCTCCGCCTTGTATCGTAGCCAGACGCATCTCTGCACCTACCTCTTTCTGTATACGTTGGAGTTCTTTAAACTCTTCGGGTGTAACCAGAGTAATTGCCTGTCCGCTTTTACCTGCACGCCCGGTACGTCCAATACGGTGTACGTAAGACTGAGGATCAAAAGGAATATGATAGTTAAAGACATGCGTGACATCTTTCACGTCAAGACCACGTGCTGCGACATCTGTAGCAACCATAATTTTACTCTCGCCTCTTCTATAGGCTTTGATCACTATTTCTCTGTCTCTCTGTTCCAGGTCACCATGTAGACCGCTCGCAGAAAAACCTAAAGCCTGTAAATGTTCTGAAAGTCTGTCCACTTCACGCTTCATACGACAGAAGATTATACATTTATTGATCTCTTCTGTCTCTAAAAGTTTGACAATGGCTTCATCTCTTTGAGTCTCAGAAATGACATAATAACGCTGTTCAATGATGTTATTGGTTGTCTCTTCATCACCTACCACAGAAAGGAATTCCGGTTGGTACAAGATGTTATTTGCTAACTCTTTGATAGGCTCAGGCATCGTTGCTGAAAAAAGCAAGGTTTGTCTGTTTTGAGGGATATACTCAAAGATCTCTTTGATCTCTTCAAGAAAACCCATGTCCAGCATTTCATCTGCTTCATCCAAGATAACAATTTCCGGGTTAAAGACATCGATCTTACCTTTTTTGTAAAGGTCTTTAAGTCTTCCCGGTGTGGCTACAACAATTTGTACGCCTTTATGGATGAGTGCGATCTGGCGTCCATAGCCTACCCCACCATACACAGTTAAGGTACGGATACCTGCAAAACGTCCCAAATGGTAGAGTTCGTCTGCTACCTGTGTAGCTAGTTCTCTTGTTGGCGTAATGACCAATGCTCTTTCTATTTCACCTTTGGCGAGTTTGTCCATCATAGGCAAACCGAATGCAGCGGTTTTACCTGTACCCGTATGTGCCTGTCCTACCATATCGAAGCCGTTGGCGATGATTGGTATGGCTTGTTCTTGAATAGGACTTGGTTCTTTAAATCCTGCTATCTTTACACCTTTTGCGATGTCACGGTGAAAATTAAATTCACTAAATTTCATTATATTCCTTTGGATAGATACTATGGCTACCCTACATATTTGTTCAAAAATATTTTGAACTTAATAGAGGTTCTCTTAAGAAGCTCTATAAATTCAACACCCCTGGTCTACGTTAAATCACCATCAATAAGATCACACCAAAAATGATCCTGTAAATACCGAAAGGTACAAACGAAAACTTTTGGATAAAGACTAAAAACAACTTCACTGTGATGTATGCCACAACAAAAGAGACCACAAAACCTACGGAAAAAGCAGTGAGGTCTGCACCTACGAGATCATGATAGTGTTTTAAGAGAGAGTATCCGCTTACTGCACCCATCACCGGAATAGCCAGAAGAAAGGAAAAGTCAGAAGATGCTTTTCTGTCAAGTCCCGTTAAAAGGCCGCCAACGATGGTAGCACCTGAACGGCTTGTACCCGGAATGATCGCAAAGATCTGGGAGATACCTATCCACAGGGCCTGCATATACGAGACATCTTCTACTTCTTTAATGTGTTCAGGAGTCTCATTATAAAAATATTCAAGTATAAGAAAGACTATACCGCCAATAATGAACATATAGGCTACAGTTTGGGTAGTAAAAAGTGCATCTACATGATCTTTGACCAAAAAACCAACAATGGCAAAAGGTAAAAAAGCCACAAAAAGTTTCATCCAGAGATCTACTTTTTTAAAAGTTATTTTTTCACGGTAAATGAGCATAACGGCAAGAATAGCAGAAAATTGAATAATGATCTCATAGGCATTCATCACTTTGTCCTGCGGAATACCAAGAAACTTGCCTGCTACGATCATATGCCCTGTTGAAGAGATGGGCAGGAACTCTGTAAAACCTTCGATAATACCTATGATTATCGCCTGAAAAATGTCCAAAAATTGTCCTTATATCATCGAGCTAAAATAGCTCTCATCTTTTGACAGTAACTCTTGAGGCGTTCCACTGTCAACTACTTGACCATCTTCCAACACATAAATGTACTCTGCACTCTGTATGGTACTGAGTCTGTGTGCGATGGTAATCACTGTCTTTTCACGTAAAAAGTCTTGCAAGGCATCAAAGAGTTTTAACTCTGTATGCACATCCAAGGCCGAAGTGGATTCATCAAAAATGACCACTTTTGGGTTGGAGAGAACCATCCTTGCGATAGCAACACGCTGCCTCTGTCCACCTGATAGTTTGATACCATCTTTACCTACAAGGGTATCAAGCCCGTTTTCCAAACCTGTCAAAACTGAATCGAGTTGTGCGATATGCAGCGCATTTTTGATCGCTTCATCACTATATGCTCTACCCAGTGTCAGATTAAAGCGCATTGTATCATTAAAGAGTTTAGGATGTTGCAATATCAGATGAATATTTTCACGTATTGTAGATAAAGAGAGTGCATCATGTGATACGTCACCATAAAATATCTCACCCTCTTCCATAGGGTAGAAACCAACCAAAATGTTTGCTAAGGTTGTCTTCCCCGAACCGCTGGCACCTACCAGAGCTACCTTACATCCACTCTCTATATGCATATTAATATTATCTAATATCTTTTTCTCTTTTATGTATGAAAAAGAGAGATCTTTCACTTCCAGGCCTATGGTATCCATATTTACAAAAGGGTTTTTCTCCTCTTGCACGATCTTCTCTTGCTCCAGATCATAAATGCTGTCTATACGTTTACATGCTGCTTTGGCCGTAGAGAGTACATACTGAAAATTGATAATATCCTGTATCGGCGTCACCATGACCCAAAGGTAGGAAAATACTGCCAACATAAGCCCCACGGAAAGGTCCGAATAGGCTACTGCCAGGATACTCACTGCCCTAAAAACCTCATATCCTGTAAGAAAGACAAGATAAGAGTACTTAAGTGCGCGATCACTCTTATACCCATAATTGACTGCATGTTTACGCAGCTCATCAGCCTTGATACGACTCTGTTCAAAAAAGTACTCTTCTTTATTGGCTGCACGTATTTGATGAAAGAGTTCCAAAGTTTCACTCAAACTTGATTGAAAGAGTTCAACAGCTTTATTTTCTTCTTTTTTTAACTCACCTATATTCCTCGCCAGTTTCACTGTAAAAAGAACCACGATAGGATTGGTTATGAGTATAAAAATAGCCAACTGCCAATGTATCCATAACAAAACAAAAGCAGAAAAGAGCAGCATTAACACAGCAACGATCAATTTAGAAATAGTCGTACTCACAAAACCATCGATCGTCTCGACATCTGTTACCAGTTTAGAGGTCACTGCCCCTACCCGCATCATCTCATATTCTTTAAGTGAAACACGCTTCAAATACTCAATAAGAGATGCTCTCATTTTATAAGTGATATTTTTTGATATGGAAACAAATATCTTTGTCTGGAATATCGATAAGAAGGTGCTGGACACACGTAAGATGATGATGATCACCAGCACAAAGAGGACATACCCTTTTGTATCGGAAGTAAAGAGGTAGGTACTGATCCATGTGATAAAACCATGGTCTTTGGCAAGTAAAAGTTCATCCACCAATATAGGGATAAAGAGTGGGATAACCACGACAAGCAGTGTGGCCACAATAGCAATAATATTTCCTAATATTACTTCTCTTTTGTAGCCAATAAGTTGCTTTAAAATACCTTGTATAGTACAGGATTTTTTCTCTATCAAACCTATTCTCCGTAGGGTCGATAGTATCGACCGTTTATTTACTATTTTACTATATGGTCGATCTCATCGACCCTACATGTTATCTACAATGTTCAAAATCTCACATAAGTTTTTATCGTCCACGCAATGTGTCGCAGCCTCTTTCAATACAGGTTTTGCACAAAATGCCACCCGTGTGTCTGCATGGGCGAACATTGAGAGGTCATTGGCCCCATCCCCTACCACAAGTGTATCTTCTCGACTTACGCCAAGTAAGGCCTGCAGACGTGTGATCATGTCACCTTTTGCATTGGAGTACATCATCTCTCCCCCTACTGCACCCGTGAGTCTGCCATCTTCATCTGCATGTAAGAAGTTAGAGAAGTCTGCCACAATGCCAAGCTTTTCACATGCCGGCTTTGTTGCGTCTCTAAAACCGCCTGAAAAGCATACTACTGTATATCCGCGTTCCTTGAGCCCGTCAACGACTTCTTGTGCACCTGGCATCATAGGCAGATCTTTACATATCTCATCTACTTTACTCTGCGGCAAACCTTTTAACAGTGCCACACGCTCCACCAGGGAAGCATAAAAGTCTAATTCACCAGCCATGGCACGCTCTGTAATAGCAAC
>DQVY01000273.1 GCA_015661535.1 Sulfurovum sp.
CGCAAATATTGAAGCAGCCATAGGACAGCCAAAGGTTTATGACACGCAGACAGAAGTGAAAATGGTCACCATGAAAGCCCTCTATGATGAAGGTAAAAGTGCGCATGTCGGCTTTGTGTTACCTGTAAATGTAGAACTTCAAGAGGTGAAAGCCTGTAATGCCATTGATGCAAATGAGTTAGTGGAGTGTGAATCTGATGTAAAATTAGACATTGTGATCATAGAAGAAGCTTTAGGTGCTGCAGTTAACCCAGCTGACTACGAAGCAGAAGAGATGAGCTATGCAGATATCTCTTCTGTCTGTGAAGGTGATACTTGTGCACATTGTAGCGGTAAATTACGTTACACCAAAGGCATTGAAGCAGGACATATTTTCCAATTGGGTACACAATATGCAGAACCGCTCAATGCAAATTTTTTAGATGAAAATGGAAAATCTGTCCCTATGGTCATGGGAACCTATGGCATAGGCGTGAGTCGTCTGCTTGCTGCTATTATTGAGCAAAACCATGATGACAAAGGATGTATTTGGACCAAAGAGTCTGCACCATTTGATCTGCACATTATTATCTCAAATATTAAAGATGAGGCACAGGTATCTTTGGGTGAAAAATTGTATGAAACCATGTTGGCCAAAGGGGTGGATGTACTGCTTGATGAGAGAAAAGACAGATTTGGTGCAAAAATGAAAGATTATGAACTTATTGGAGTGCCGCATGCTGTGGTCATTGGCAAGAAGTTGGCTGACGGTATGGTCGAATTCATTGCCAGAGACGGCATGGTCAAAGAAGAAGTATCTGCTAACGATATAGAGAATGTACTCTTGGAAAGATTTTAAGATGATATTTGTACTGATACCTTATGCGCTGATAGAACTGTATCTCTCTTTGGGAACAGGTGAAAAGATAGGTTTCTTTTGGTCAGTCATTTGGATCGTGGGCTCTTTTATGTTAGGGTTGATGCTCTTACAAAGATCTTCCCAAACAATGATGGGCAATATGCACTCTATGAGACAAGGAAAGCTTGATATAAAAAGGTTTCAGAATGTCAGTATGGCTTACTTTATCGGTGCAATATTGCTGATGATCCCTGGGGTTTTTTCAGACTTTTTAGGTATCTTTGCACTGATTTACACAGGTTATTTACAATTTATCGTTAAAATAACACCAGAACAACCAACAACACATTTTACAAAACAAGGAGATGAACATGTCATTGATGTCGAAATTATTGATGAGCACAGTCGCAGCGACAGTAGCTCTTAGTGCAAATGCACAACCAGATAATAAAGTATTGTTAAAATATATTAAAAAAGCAGTGGTGAAAAACCCACAGGTCAAGGTGAAAGGTGTGACGGTCATAGAGTCCAAAACACATGAGAAATTACCAGGCTGGACCATCTTACTGACCACTATGGATCTGGAATATCAGAAAAAAGACATCCATGCACCTGAAATGATGTTTATAAAAGATGGTGTGATCACAGGACATTTGGTAGATCTTAAAACGGGAAATGACTACCGTGACAATATTAAGCCAACAGTACCTGCATCATATTACGATGATGCACACTTGCTGTTTGGTAATAAAAATGCGGCACATAAAGTCTTGATCTTCTCTGATCCTCAGTGTCCGTTCTGTCAAGAGGTAGTTCCCGCTATTTTTAAAGCAGCTAAAGAGAATCCTGCCAAGATCGCAGTCTATTATTACCATTTGCCTCTGCTGCGTATTCACCCTGTATCAGATGTCTTAACACGTGTGATGCATGTGGCACAGCATGAAGGCAAGATGGATGTGGTTGAGAAAATTTATTCTCTTAAGATAAATCCGCAAGAAAAAGATGTCAAAAAGATACTTGCAGCGGTCAAAAAACACACAGGATATAGTGTAACAGAAGCAAAAGTTAATGCGAAGTCAGTCAAAGATGCTGTGAAAGCAGATGCAGATGCAGCAGGCAGAATGATGGTTTCAGGTACACCTACCATTTACATTGACGGAGAATGGGATAAAATGAGAGATGGGTATAAAAAGCTTACTAAATAATCATTTATCTTTCAAGGTGCATTGAAATGCACCCTACACAATATAGAAAGCACAATATAGATACTTGTAGGGTGCAATTCATTGCAACATGAAAAAGGAAATTTTTTGAATAAACTAATAATAGCAACCAGAGCCAGTGATCTTGCGTTATGGCAGGCCTATCATATAAAAGAACGTATAGAAACATCCTTTCCGAACATCCAGGTCGAGCTCAATAAAATTGTCTCAAAAGGAGATAAGATCCTTGACAAACCTTTGGCACTTATAGGAGGGAAAGGACATTTTACAAAAGAGCTTGAAGATGAAATGCTTGCAGGAAATGCAGACTTTGCTGTACATTCACTGAAAGATGTCCCAACCTATATTCCTGAAGGTTTGGAACTCTGTGCCATTACCACACGTCAAGACCAGAGTGATGTTCTGCTTTCGCATACCTATAAAAGTTTAGATGACCTTCCTCAAGGTGCCGTTGTGGGAACAACCAGTCTCAGACGACGTATGCAGCTGCTTGAGAAGCGTCCGGACTTGAAAGTAAAAGAGCTTAGAGGCAATGTGAACACAAGACTTAGAAAGCTCAAAGAAGGGCAGTATGATGCGATCATACTGGCATATATAGGACTCTACAGACTTGATCTACTTAAAGATATTCCCTATGTTGAAAAATTAGATTTTTTCATACCGCCTATGGGACAGGCAGCACTGGGCATAGAGATAGTCTCTGCCAATGCCAAAGTACGTGAAATAGCCATGAGTCTCAATGACGAGCACTCTTTTATATGTACCAAAGTAGAACGTGACTTTGTCTCTGCAATAGGTGCAGGATGTTCTGCTCCTGTAGCTGTGAACGCTGTTACTAATGGTCAAACGCTTTCTGTGAAAGCCATGTTAGGTTACCCTGACGGTACCAATATCATGCATAAAGAAATGAACACTCAAGTAGATGGTTATGAAACACTTGGTCTTGAACTTGCAGAATACATGATAGCAGAAGGTGCATTGGAGATTTTAGAAAAAGCAGAGAGTATTGCGTTTAAAGATGAGATGCCGGAGAGATTGTAGTTTCAGGTAGGGTGGTGCATTTTATGCCCACCAATAAATAACAAACCATAATATTTTAGAAGGTGGGCACAAGTGCGCCACCCTACAACTCTTCCCGACACAAATATGCATAGAATAAACATTATACATAAGTAATAAACATCCAAATTTCAAAAAACAAAAACAATTCAAAATCATGCCAATTATTGTCGGGAAGAGGAGATCCCGACCTACAGCAAAAACATATTAATTTTTATTATATATATTTCCAAACAAGATGCATTTTAATACACGAAATATAACAGTATACTGCTAGAAAAATATCCCCATAAACGACCCTGCAGTACCGGTTACCACATCTTTTGCCACACCACCCATAGGCATGCCCTCCATGAGCTCTCTAGGTGCTCTGCCGCCCATAGAGTCTATTTGTCTGTCCATCTCATGCTGAATGAGTCTTTGCATATCGAGATTTACTTTTGGGCTGTCGAGAGAACCATATATTTTTCCTGAGAACTCTCTATTTTGTACATGTACATCAAAGTACGCATTGACAGATTTTTGCTTGGTATTGATATGTGCATTGGTTAAATAAATATGGTTTTGCAGGTTTGAAAGCTTGATACTCCCATTAATCACATTATGTTGATATTTTATTTCCAGTTCACTGGCATCAAATACCTCATAGAGTAGATTTATCCCTGCTTTGTCATAGGCTTTTTCTACAAAATCCGATTTTAGGAATTTTGCATTATCAAGTTTTGTATTGACAAGCAACAACTCTTTTGTAAAGTCATAGTTTATACTTCCGTTTGTACTTGCATCAAGATAATTTGGATAGTCCAGCATCTTCATGATATTTTTAAAAGAGGCATTGATAAAGTCAACATATAAAACATCACCCTTATAGAGGAAGTCCGTAGTACCTCCGAATGTTTTAGAAAGCCCTCTGACCTTAAATGCATCTTTATAGTCCAGTGTGCCTGTAGCATAAAAAGGACCATGATATTTATGCCCTAGCAGGGCTTCAATTTGTGCTAAATTTTGTATATCAAGTATAAAAGAAGCATGGGTACTTTTTGCATTTTCATCATAGCTCCCATTGTGAATCGTTATTTTTGCATCATTTAGATTGATGTTGCTTTTGAAGGTATGCAGGGTATTGCTCACATTGACATCCAGAGAAAGTGTTAATGGCAGTGTTTCATAATGGGCATCACGAAGAGAGTAGCTTATGGTACCTTTTTTATCTTCTTTACTCAAGTATTTAAAGTGTGCTTCTACAGTTGCCTTACCAATAGGAAGATCACTCAACCCAGAAAGCACATAAAGTTTGTCTGCACGGATATCTGTCAAATATATATTGAGATCTTTGAGCTCATTGTAGACTTTGAGCGTGTCAAAATTTACCTTACCGTCGAGTGCCGTACCTTCCCCTCTTATATATAAACGTGTATACGGTCCATAAAGGTGCCCTGTGATATTGATATCATCTTCAATGGTCACCAGGTGACTTGGCAACCGTGCAGCAGAGAGTTCATAGTCCATATTGATCCATTTCCTACTCAGGGGCCCGTTTAGTTTTAGTTTGTAATGTTTTTCGATCAACCCGTCAAAGATAAGATAGGTATCTAAGGTATGACGGGTGTATCCATCGTTCCTTGCGTAGAGTTCCCCCTCAATATTATGACCTTGTATTTGAAAATTGATGCTTGTATCAATAGAGTGCTCTACCGAATTGAGATCAGTATCTTTAAAGATAAAATGGTTGGTATCATTGGCTATTTTAAGGTAAGACGAAAGAACATCCTCCTTGAAACTTGCTTCAAAAGTACTGTTTGGAAATACCTCTTTGGTTAAATTATGTCCAAACTTTTCCTGTACTAGATCATTTAACTCTTTTTGCAGGAACTTCACCTCTTTTAGTTTGACTTTGGTATGCATTTCTTTTTCGGCAACATCATAGTCTAAGGTCCCCAGCATTTTAGCATCCAAAAGAGGTTGTTGTTTGAGTCTTTTCATGATGGAGTTGAAGGGTACATCATTGAATGTCAAGTGGAATTTCTTTTTCTCATAGGCGATGTCTAAAATACCGCCAAAACTTTCCGAAAAACCTTTCATTTTTATCTTTTTGTCCAATATGAGTTTGCCGCTTGCATAAAATGGACCTACAGCATCGACTTTTGTGATCTGTCTAATATCTGCCAACTCTTTAATATCAAGTGCATAGTTTGCTGTACCATATCGTGAGGCTTGATCATATTTCCCTTCTCTGACCTGTACTATTGCCGAAGGCATGAGCATATCTGCTTCAAAGGTATATTTTTTATTGTGTATATTTACTTTTGTATCTAAGGTAACTGTGGTGTTGATATCTGTATAGACATTGTCTTTGGCATGAAAGAGAAGTTGTCCCTGAAGGTTTCTTTTCCCCAGTGTGTCAAAATGTACATCGATGTTCGATGTTCCCTCAAGTAAAGGTTTTTGTTTTAAAGCAGTAAAAAACTTGGAAGAGTTCACGTCAGTGAGTGTAAGATTGACATTCTCAAAGTTACGGCGTTTTTTGACTGCATCTAAGACAAGGGTACCATCAAGTATTTGTCCTTCTCCTTTGATCGTGAAATCTTTAAATTTACCGTAGATCTTACCGCCAATGGCAACATCATCCTCAATACTGCATATATTACTGCTTATACAGTTACTAGTAACAGCAAATTGAAGGTCAAGGGTAGAGAAGCTCAATATTCCGTAAATATGGATCCTGTATTCATCTGCAAGCAGCAGTTCCCCCGTAAATTCAGGGTAGTCATAAAAATTAAGTGAAAGTATCTTTACATCAAAATGGGCTTTTTGGCTAATTCTGTCACCTATATAGAAATAGCTTAGTTTTTTACCTGTTTCTGTTTTGACAGTGGTTACAGCCAGAACCATGATGAAAAGTAAGAAAAAAAGAAAACTTTTAATGAGTACTTTCATGGACTTTTTCATGGACGTATCTAGCCTTTGTGTATTTTCTCTTATGATAACATAATCATAGTTAATTTTGTAAAATTAGATATAATCTCACCAATATAATGCAAAAGGTTTTAGCATGCAAGATGTAGTTCAATGGCTCAAAGATAATGGAAATTTAAAAATCATAGATGAACCCCTCGATGTGGAGCTTGAGATACCTCATGTTGCCTACGTAGAAGTGAAAACAGATGATTCACGTCCAATTCTTTTTACGAAACCTGTCAACAAAGCAAAAGGCATTGAGTACAGCATGCCTGTACTCATGAATATATTTGCAAACAAAGCACTCACAGAAAAAATATTCGGTAAACATCCCGATCTTGTGGCAGAAGGCATAGAAGGACTGTTAAAACTTAAGCCGCCTAAAGGTTTTAAAGCCAAAATTGCCATGCTGCCAAAACTTTTTTCGCTTAAAAATGTGTTTCCCAAACGTCTGAATTTTAGAGGAGAATGTCAGGAAGTTGTCATCTCTAAAGAAGAGGTAGATCTGGATATCTTGCCTATTTTAAAAACATGGGAAGAAGACGGAGGTGCATTCATTACCATGGGGCAGGTCTATACACAAAGCCTTGACGGTGAGATGCAGAACCTTGGTATGTACCGTCTTCAGCAGTATGACAAAAACAGACTGGGCATGCACTGGCAGATACATAAAGATGCGTCTCATTTCTTCGACCAGTATCAAAAAGCGGGTAAAAAGATGCCGATAAGCGTCGCTATAGGCGGGGATCCCCTGTATATTTGGTGTGGTCAGGCACCCATGCCTTACGGTATGTTTGAAATGCTGCTGTACGGCTTTGTACGCAATAAAAATGCACAGTTGGTAAAGTCCATCACCAATGATATTTATATTCCAAGAGATGTAGATGTGGTCATAGAAGGTTTCGTAGACCCTGAACTCACGGAAATAGAAGGACCTTTTGGTGACCATACGGGCTATTATACACTGAAAGAACCTTTTCCTGTGATGGAGGTTGAATGCATCACGATGAAAAAAGAGCCAGTATTTCAAGCAACCGTGGTAGGAAAGCCGCCACTTGAAGATAAATATATGGGATGGGCAACAGAACGTATCTTCTTACCGATGTTAAAACCGATGGCACCAGACCTTATAGACTACAATATGCCGGAAAACGGTGTGTTCCATAACCTCATTATGGCAAAGATGAAAACACTCTATAAAGGGCATGCCATGCAGTTTATGCATGCTTTTTGGGGTGTAGGGCAGATGTCCTTTGTCAAACATGCACTGTTTGTAGGTGAAGATGCACCGGAACTGGAAGAGAGTGAAGCTTTGGCTACACATATACTCAATCGTCTGTCTGCAGAAAAAGTATTTATCACCAAAGGGATAGTAGACCATCTTGACCACTCCTCTTCAGAGCAGTTCGTGGGTGGAAAATTAGGTGTAGATGCCACGGGTGAGGAAGTAGAAGAGGGACTAAAGAAGCCCTTGTCAGATGAGGCACTGCTACTTAAAATACAAGCCATACAACCACGGGTAAAAGCACTGAAACAGTACATGACAGATACAAAGAACCCGGTTTGTGTCATTGCCGTGGATAAAAAGAAGTCACAACAAAAGCTCATAAAAAAACTGGAAGTATTAAAGTCTCATATCAAAGTATTGATCATTGTTGATACGATCAATAATGATATTAACGATCCCTACATGCTCATTTGGCGTGTGGTCAACAATATAGATGCAGGCAGAGATGTAGTCTTGACTCCTTTTATAGCCATGGATGCCACCAACAAAAGTGAAGCAGACGGCTTTACAAGAGAGTGGCCAGGAGATACATTTTGTACCAAAGAGGTCTTAGATATGCTTCAGGAAAAAGGGCTGATAGATATAGATGAAGCCTTTATAAAACGATTTGGTTTGTTGCCGTTTTAAATAAAAAATAAAATAAGACCTTTTTTATCCTATTTAACATGATATTAATATTCGATTAAAGAAATTTAGATAAAATCTCCTTGTTAATAAAAATTATCTTTAAGGAAACAACATGTTAGTAACTAAAAAAGCCCCAGATTTCACAGCAACAGCTGTACTTGCCGATGGTCAAATTGTAGACGGATTCAATCTTATGGAAAACCTAGGTGAAAAAGGTGCAGTACTTTTCTTCTACCCACTAGACTTTACGTTTGTATGTCCATCAGAAATTATTGCTTTTTCACACAGAGCAAAAGAGTTTAGAGAAAGAGGTATCAATATTATTGGTGTATCTGTAGACAGCCAATTCTCACACTTCGCATGGAGAGAAACACCAGTAGCTGAAGGTGGTATCGGCAGAGTTGATATGCCACTTGTAGCAGACCTTTCTAAACAAATTGCCAGAGACTATGATGTTCTTCTTGACGATGCAGTAGCACTTAGAGGTTCATTCCTTATCGATGCTGATGGTACTATCAGACATGCTGTGATCAACGACCTTCCTTTAGGTAGAAATGTAGATGAAATGATCAGAATGGTTGATGCAATGCAATTTACCAATGAGCACGGTGAAGTATGTCCTGCAGGTTGGCAAAAAGGTGATGAAGGTATGAAAGCGGACACTGCCGGTGTTGCTGAATATCTTGCAAAACATGAGGGTGACCTCTAGGTTTATATAGGGTCGAGTTTTCGACCCTATAATATATATACAAGTTTATTATTATCGATAGTTAATAAATTTATCTATATATTATAGGGTCGAAAATTCGACCCTATATAAACCTAGAGGTCACCCTCATGTTTGCAAGATATTCAGCAACACCGGCAGTGTCCGCTTTCATACC
>DQVY01000097.1 GCA_015661535.1 Sulfurovum sp.
ACTCATCTCCTATAATGGCGGCTACCTGGCTTACCTGGAACAAAAAGAAGCCCGTATGCATGCGCTTAAAAAAGGTCATGAAAACCTGCTTCGTCTACTCAAGCAAGAAGATGCGTGGTTGGCAAAAGGGGTGAAAGCCAGAGAAAAACGTAATCAGGGGCGTAAAAAGCGTGTCTATGAACTTCGTGAAGAGGCAAAGAAAAACCCTACACTCATTCGAAAAATGATGGTAGAACTTGAACGGGAGAAAAAACATTTTAACCGTGACGAGGGTGTTTCACGTAAGAAAATGCTTTTTGACATTGAAAACATGTCTTATTCTGTGCCGGGGAAAAAACTTATAGAAAACCTGACTACCCGTATCTTACAAAAAGACAAGATAGCCATCGTGGGTATTAACGGTGCGGGTAAATCTACACTGCTTAAACTCATGTTAGGGCGTATAAAACCTGACTCCGGCGTCATTAAACAGGGAGATTTTGCTTTAGGGTACTTTGACCAGCACAGAGAGATGCTGGATGACAACAAAACACTCATAGAGACCTTTTGTCCAGACGGGGGAGACCAGATCGATGTGCAGGGTACAGTGTATCATGTCTATGGCTATTTGAAATCGTTTTTATTTCCCAAAGAGTTCTTGGCCAAAAAAGTTGGTATGCTCTCTGGTGGCGAGAAAAACCGGGTGGCCCTGGCCCTGCTTCTCTCCAAAAAAGTAGACTGTCTCATTTTAGATGAACCCACCAATGATCTCGACATACAAACTATCAACATCTTGGAAGAAAAACTGATCAACTTTCCCGGTGCCATTCTTTTTGTGTCTCATGACCGCTACTTCATAGACAAAATAGCCTCTAAACTTTTCATTTTTAAAGGCGAAGGTGTGGTGGAAGAGTCTTACCAGACCTATACGGAGTACCTGGAGATAGAGAAAGAGATGAAAGAACTGAATGCTTTGGAAAAAGAGGTCAAAGTAAGTACAAAAAAAGAAGAGGTCACGAAAGAGAAAAAGCAAACAAAACTAAGCTATAAAGAGCAGCAAGCCTATGATACGCTTCCCGATGAGATAGAAGCCTTAGAAGTCAAGATAGCTTCTATCAATGACTGTCTTTACAACCCGGAATGTTATGAAGAGAAAGGCTTGACTGCCCTTACGGAAGAGTTAGCTCTGCTAGAAGCAGAGTATGAAGAAAAAACAGATAGATACTTAGAAGTGTTAGAGATTTTTGAATCTCTTTAACCTACCAATAAATTACAACAGAACGTCTGCCCCAGCGTAAGGCTCTTCTTCTGTCTACACCCATATAAATATCGATACGTTTTCTATAACGTTTGTTCATCTTGTCACGTACCCTGTAGATACCGCGTAAGCCGCCTATACGCACTCTTGTTCCATTTTTCATACCATAACGTGTCAGCATATCTCTGGAAACTGCGATGATCTTCATACCCGGACGCAGACGGTTATTCCAGGCTGCCAGGAATGGTGTTTTATCTGTTTGCCCTCTGTGTGAACTGTACGCCGTAGCAGTAACACGCAGCTTTCTTTTACCAAAACCTTTAGCCAGATTTAACGAACTGCCTTTTGATCTACGCGCACGCTTTTTCTTCGCTTTGATCTCGGCCAACACATAAGGAAGAGGAAGTTTAAGCACTTTACCTTTACGAATGGTTGTATTGTCTTTGATCTTATTAAACTTTACCAATGCTTTGGGATCAAGTTTAAACATCTTTGCAATAGAGATCAGGGTATCACCCTCTTCTACCGTATAGGTACCCGAAGAAAAAGCATCTATCGTCTTTTGATCAAACGGCAGTTTAAGCTTTTTTCCCACCCTTAAGGTCGATTTTATTTTGAGGTTATTGTAGTTGGCAAGTACTTTTGTTTTTAAGCCGAACTTCTTAGCAATCCTGCTAAGTGCATCACCTTTTGCAACAACATATTCTCCTTCAGCTCTTTTAGGTTTTTCTGTCTCTGTATGCTCTAAAACATCTTGTTCAATACATGGTGGTGTATCACAATTCTCTATGGCCTCTATCTTTTTTTCTATTTTTTCTGCTGCTAAAGGCTCGTCTATCACCGTCACCTCTAGAGGTGTGCTTTCAGAGCCTTTAAAACGTACAGACTCTTCTACTTTGACATATTTTTCTATCATATCGGCCACAGAGATGACTCTCATAGGTTTTTTTTCAGGTACAGGCAGTGTTTTTACACGAATAAGCTTTTGCGTGCCTACATCATAGACGACTTCTTTGGCTTTCAAAAATTTAGCCCCGTAAGGATTACACTTTGTGCTCACCCCTGTAATGACCCTACAGTCTATCAGAGATTTTGCCGCAACTGTTTCAAACAATAAACATGAGAATATAAAAAACCTAATATAATTTCTTGGCATTACGTTGTGCTAAACTATAGAAAGTTTAACATCTCTCCTTTGATCGACTCTTTTTTCACAACAACACTGTGCACAATAGGCTTGGAGAAGAGACCATGTATCATTTCCGGTACCGTGACATTGGCGTTTTCACTTACCCATTTCAGTGCTTCTGTATCATGTTCAACTTCTTTGCCTAAAGCTTTTGCCACAGCCGGAGAGAACTTTGTCCATTCAGCAGTTGAATAAACGATTGTTTTTAAATTCTTTTCTCGTAGATTTCCGTAAGCACGCATACATGTTGCTGTATGAGGATCCATAATGTAACCCTTTTGTGCATACGCACCTACTACAGTTTCACACTCCTCATCATCAGAAAAAGAAGCATCAAAGTCTTCACGCAGTAAGGCAAGTTCATCTGAAGTCAGTTGGTATTTACCCTCTGATGCCAAGGCATCCATCAGTTCTTTGGTACGCACAGCACCAAATTTATCGAACATAATACGTTCTACATTTGAAGATTTTAAAATATCCATTGCAGGAGATTCTGTCTGTACCAGTTCACGGTTATTCAGATCGTATATCCCCGTGTTTATCCAGTCTGTCAAGATATTGTTGATATTTGAAGAGATAAGGATCTTCTCTATAGGTAAACCTGCTTTTTTTGCATAATAGGCACCCAGGGCATTACCGAAGTTTCCACTAGGTACGACCAAGTAGACTTTTTCACCCATTTTGACTTCATTTTTTCGAACCAATTCCAGATACGCATGTATATGGTAAATGATCTGAAAAATAATACGTCCAAAATTCACAGAGTTTGCTGCAGAAAGTTTAATATTTCTCTCTTCCAACTCCCCTTTGAAATCTTCAGAAGCAAGCAGGTCCTTGAGTGTATTTTGTGTATCATCAAAGTTACCTTTAACCCCTATGACCTTAAGGTTTGGTGCATCTTCAGTCACCATTTGCAGTCTTTGTACATCAGAAGTACCGCCATCTGGGTAAAGACACGCTACCTGTACACCCTCCTGATTTTTAAATGTCTCAAGTGTTGCAGGACCTGTATCGCCAGATGTGGCTGCCATTATAAGGTAATGTTCCCCTCTTTTTTGTGCCAATTTTGAGAGGACATAGCCAAAAGGCTGCAGTGCCATATCTTTAAATGCTCTGGTGGGACCATGGTAGAGTTCTGCTACAAAACAGTCTTCTTCAATTTGGGTTAAAGGCACAGGATTTGACGGATCATCAAAGGCATCATAACGCTTGAGTGCTTCTTCAAGCACTTCACGCTCAATATCAATACCAAATTGTTGTAAAAAATCCAATGCCAATGTTTTATAATGGCTTGAAAGGTGCCCTTCTAAAAATCCTGTATCTAAATTTGGAAGTTTTGAAGGCACATATAAGCCCCCAAAACTGGCACTTGGGCTGAGTATTGCTTCTGAAAATAGCACGGATGAAGGTTTGCTTCCATCATTACCGCGTGTCTCAATAAATTGCATCTATAGTATCCTGTATTTAAGTAAGAATTATTATAGCCAAATAAGCTAAGGGTTATAAGAATATATGAGTGAAAATAGTAAGAGATTAAAGTGAAAAATTAAGTATTCGGTGTCTGTCTGCTCTACGATCTCAGGAGAAGAAGAATGTTTTTTAGGGAAAAGAATGTCAACTAAATCAAGATCATAGTCACAAACAAAACACTAAATACTTAGATAATAGAAGAAAAACCTAACTAGGAATAGTTAAGTTCATAACTCTATTGGTAGTCTGGCTATCTACGAGAGACCCATGGACTTTCCGTACCCACCTCGCGATGAATTTGGCTTTTTCAATACAGTATAACCGTATAAGAGATTGTAGCACTAACTTTCTTAAGAAAGATTAAAGAGAGAGATGTTTTTGAAAAAAATCTATAAATATTTTACTCTCCATAGGTTTTCCAAAGTAATACCCCTGTGCCATGTCACAATGGTATGCCTTCAGTATATTTTCCTGTTCAAGTGTCTCAACACCTTCTGCAATGACCTTATAGCCTAAACTTTGTGACAAAACAATAATGGCTTTGGCTACTTTGGCATCATGTTCACTGCTTACAATTTCAGACACAAATGATTTGTCTATTTTAATGGTATCTATGGCAAAATTTCCAAGGTAACTCATCGAAGAGTACCCTGTACCAAAATCATCTATAGAGATGCGGCAGCCCAATCTACGAAGATCATCAAGAATGGTCAACTTTTCTGTAGTATATTCCATAATATAGCGTTCTGTCAATTCGATCTCAATATTTTCAGCTTTCATACCTGTCTCTTCAATGATACTTTTAAAGTTTCTAAAAGCATCTGCTTGACGTAACTGTACAGAAGAGATATTAATGGCCATTAAATGGACATCCACGCCCTGCGATTTCCATTTTACATATGTTTGACATGCCTCTCGAAATACAAAATATCCTATCTCCACGATCAATCCTGTATCTTCTGCCACGGAAATAAACTCTTCAGGAGGTACACTTCCCAGCATTGTACTCTGCCAACGAATAAGTGCTTCTACCCCAGTGATCTTATGGTTGCTTAAATCATATTGCGGCTGATATACCAAACTAAACTCTTTCTTTTTCAAGGCATCTACCAATTCCTGTTCTAACTCCAAACGTCTTTGTATATTTATGGAGAGCTGTTCATTGTAAAAAGCATAGGTATCACCGCCATTGTCTTTGGCATGGTACATGGCAGAGTCTGCATGCTTTAATAACATACTCTTACTTTGTCCATCTTCTGGATACTTAGCAATACCTATACTTGCAGAGGTATTTAACCTGTATTCTCTTATATGTATAGGCTTTCGTATCACTGAGGTAATTTCAGCGGCCAGTATGTCAATCGTCTCCATACTTGTCCGATCTTCAATAATAGCTACAAACTCATCTCCGCCAATACGTGCGAGAAGATTGCCTTTTCCGACTATTTTAGATATACGATCTGCAAGGATGATCAACATTTCATCACCTATATCATGCCCCAGGGTATCATTGATCACTTTAAAACGGTCAAGGTCTATAAATAAAACAATGAATTTTTTAATACCTTTATATTTTTTACTTTCTGTCAATGTATGGATATAACGTTCAAACTCTACCCTGTTCGGAAGTTTTGTCAACGTATCATGATAGGCCAGATAAAAGACCTCCGCTCTATTTTTAAGTACTTTTAGATACGTGTACACCAATACGATAAGAATAAAAAGTGCGAAGATAAAAAAGGCCACCCCTATCATCTCTTCTGTTTTCCTATTACGTTGTGACTCATAACTTAAAAGGATATTTAACGATTCGATAGTCTCACCCAATGCTAATATTTCATTCTCTTTTAAGATTTTATTTAATAATCCAATATCCGCTAATATCTGTTTACTGTGTCTATAAAAATAATTAAGTTTCTCATCTTCACCGCAAAGTAACTGTAAACTGACCAGGTCTTGCTCTATATTGAGTACACTTGCTTCTTTACCTATAAAAATCTGCCCTATTTTAAATAAAATATCACCTAGCAGTTTTTCAACTTCTACATTTCCATCTTTCCGCTCTTCAATGGCATTTTGCAATTCATACAAATAGTAAACGGTACTTGTAATTCTTGCATTAAGGGTTTTAAAACTCTCAACCAAATCTATTTTTAGATTGTATTGGGCAGCGATCTGCTGTAAAAGTGCATTGACCTCAGTACTGAACACTTCGTGCATTTTATTTTTCTGCAGGAGTAGTAACTCTCTATCAAATTTTTTTGTGATCTCCGTAATTTCATCATTGTCTAAATGACGATACGATCGCATTAATGTATTGTCCATCTCTTGGTTATAACTTTTCAGTTTTACCACACCGATGATGTACTCTTCATTGTTGATCATATTGGTATTTACATTTTGCAAATAATAAAAAAGAATAGAAAGTGACAGAATAAAAAACAAGAGTAACAACATGACACCATCAGCACGTTTTTTAAAAAAACTATTGACCCTCAACACGCATGTCCTTTACAATTTCGGGTAACTCGCCGGTGAGCGTATTTAAAAAGTCTACAATACGATGAAGATCCTCTTTATCCATGGGATGACCTAACTGATATTGTGTCATGATATTGACTGCTGCTTCCAGTGTTTTTGCACGACCGTCATGCATGTAGGGTGCAGTTAATGCTACATTTCTCAAAGAAGGTACTTTAAACACATATTTATCTTCTTCTCTATGTGTTATATTGTAACGTCCCAGTTCTTCACTTTTTGCATTTTGATAAATTCCAAATTTATTATAAAGGTTCCCCCCAATATTTACACCATTGTGGCAAGAGATACACCCCATTGTTTTAAAGAGTCTATAGCCTTCAATTTCATGCTCATTCAAGGCTTTCATGTCACCTCTTAAGTATTTATCGAAAGAGGAGTTGGGGGTGATAAGTGTTTTCTCAAATTCGGCCAATACTTCTGCTAAATTGTCTTTCGTAATGCCATCTTCATAAAGTGCTTCAAAAAGAGCAGAATAGGTCTTACTCCTTTTCAGATCTTCCAAAACAGTCCCCAGTGAGTTAGCCATTTCAACAGGATTCGTAATAGGCTCAATGGCCTGTTCCTGAAGATTTTTAACATGTCCATCCCAAAATTGTCTGAAATTATATACAGCATTGTAGACTGTAGGTACATTGAAAAGTCCCTGCTCTCCTGTAACACCTTTTGTAAAAGCAACAGTATCTGCGCCATTAGTTTGAAGGTTATGACAAGTCATACATGAAAATGTTTTATCTTTTGAAAGTATCGGGTCTGCAAATAGTTTTTTTCCTAAAGCTACTTTCTTCTCGTCCACTTTGATCTGTGTCGGGATAGGAACAAGATTGGCAGCAAAAAGGGTAGAGGAGCATAAAGCAAAACAGAGTAAAGATAAAAAATAATTCTTTTGCATAAACAAAAACTCCTTTATTAAAGTTCGATACACGTCCCCACACCTGAACTTGTCAGTATCTCAAGTAACAAAGAGTGTTCTACCCTTCCGTCTATAATATGTGCTTTTTTAACGCCTCCACGCAATGCTTCAATACATGCATCTACCTTAGGTACCATACCCCCCTGTATCGTACCATCAGCCTTGAGTGCTTCTGTTTTCTCTATGCTTAAGTTGGTAATGAGGTTCATCTCTTTGTCCAGTACACCCGGGGTATCGGTTAAAAAAAGTACTTTACGTGCTTCCATGGCTACGGCTATTTTAGAAGCAGCCAAGTCAGCGTTAATGTTAAACCCAGGGTGTCCCATGGTAGAACTTCCGGCTATAGGTGCAATGACAGGGACCGCACCATCTTCAATAATATTGTTGACGATCTCAGGATCCACATGTTCAATAATACCTGTGTAGCCAAAGTTATCAAAGTCTTTTGCCAGCCCTTTTAAAAAACCACCATCTTTACCGGAAATACCAATGGCTTTACTTCCGTGATTGTCAAGCAGAGAGACGATCTCCTTATTGATACTTCCCGAAAGTACCATTTCAGCAATGCGCATAACCTCTTTGGTTGTCACACGTTGTCCGTCTACAAATTCTGTACCAAGTCCCAAAGAAGAAAGCATATCGGTAATACTTTTCCCTCCGCCATGGACCACGATAGGTTTCATACCAACCAAGTGCAACAGTACAATGTCTTGTGCAAACTGTTCTTTAAGTATATCACTTGTCTGTGCAGAACCACCATACTTGATCACGATCTTTTCATTGGAAAAACGTTTGATATAGGGTAAGGCATCCAGTAGCGTTTTGACTACTTCTATATTATCTCTCACGTTTGTATCCTTTGATGTATGCTTTGATTTTTATTATTATATCATGATTTAATGTTAATTCCAGCTTCATTTCTGAAAGTGGAATATCCATTCCCTCAAGTTTTACTTTGTCTTTTGAAGTACATAAAAGACTAGTAGCCTGATGTTCATTCATATATTTTAAAATTATATTTTTATCAAAATAGGCATGATCTTCTAAATACATTTTAGCTGCTACATTGTCAGGTAAATACTTCTCAAGCCTTTGGGGATTAGAAATTGCAGTCAGTAAGACCATGCGTTCCGTAGGATTAACTATCTCTACCTTTCGGTCAAAATCTCGTTCCTCTTTTAAAAGCATATCGGCATACGTTTTAACAAAATAAAACTCCCTAAATGCCCCTGCAGGAAAGGGTAGATAGTTTTGGATCTTTGCTGGTTCTAACAGTATTTCATATTTTTGAACAGTGACACGGTTAAAGCCATCATCCAAAATGATCACTTTTGACCCCTTGGATTTTGCAAGCATTATCGCTTTTACTCTGTCTTCACTCACAATAACAGAACTGTTGGGTAAGGAGATCGCCATAAGCATTGCTTCATCACCACTCTCTTCTACCCCTACCAATACCTTACCCTCTTGACTGACTTCTACAAGGCCGGTACTTAAACGGCCATAGCCGCGAGAGATCACAGTCACCCCTTCAAGTCTAGAGGCCAGCGCAATGACAAAAGGTGTTTTCCCAGAACCGCCTACCATCAAATTTCCGACAGAAACAATGGGAATATCGAAGTCTTTTGGTCTTGCAAGTGCTCTGCGTACAAACATTCCTAAGCCATAAAGAAGTGACAGAGGTGCCAAAAGAAGTATCAGCGGATAGTGATACCACTTGGGAGAAAAGAACATTATTTCAAAAAAATGTTTCACTCACACTCCCTTGCACCGAGCCTTTTTATTTCACTGCAGGAAAACCCTGCCTCTTTTCTGCCTTCCACATTGACATGCGGCCTGTGTTTTTCAAGAAGGTCGTAGCGTGCAAGAATGTCAAAATAGACAGACACATCTTTCCCCTCTTTTTCGCAAAGGTATTTAAACCACCTGTCACCTTTGAGTACATGGTCTATCTCTTCTTCATAAATGATGTTCAGCACTTCTATAAGTTTTGCAATGGCAGGGATCTTTCGTTTATTGTGCAGTTTTTTAATGATCTGTGGACTCACATCGAGTCCAGAAGCTTCAAAATAACGCGGTACGATCGCCATACGGTCAAGTATATTGCCTGCGGTATTGGTCGCCGCATCAAATAGTCCGCAATGTACAGGGAAATCACCATAAGTAAAACCAAGTTCCTTGAGAAGTTTCTCCAGCATCTTAAAATGACGTATTTCATCAGAGGCCACTTCCAGCCAGTCTGTTTTATAGTCCATAGACATATGGGGGTAACGATAGACTGCATCTAAAGCCAGGTCGATCGCGGAAAACTCTATGTGGGCTATGGAGTGGACCAGGGTTGCCAAACCTTCATTTGTGTCAAAGTCTTTACGGTGTCGTAAATCTTTAGGAAGTACAATGTCACATTGCTTTGCATAAGAGGGTTGGGTAAAAAGAAGAGGCTCAAAATCATTAGGCAGACTAACCTCATTTTGGCTACAATACGCTAAACATTGGGCAGTCAATTTCTCTTTGATCAAGATATCGTCACTCGTGATGGCCTGCTCTAAAAGTTCATACATATTCATATAAGGATTATAACCAATGGAAATTAAAATCCAACCTATGGGCGCAACACAAACCAACTGCTACATAGCCACAGTCGATGGCAAAGACTTCATTATAGACCCTGGTATGGGTGCAACCAAATGGGTCGTTGATAATGTCACAAACCCTGTTGCCATTTTGAACACACATGGGCACTTTGACCATGTATGGTCCAACCAAGAAGTGCAAGATGCCCTCAAGATACCCATCTACTGTCCCAAAGGAGATACTTTCATGCTTCAGAACTGTCCCCTTGGACAACCCGTACCTCCTTCAGAAGCAGATTATGAAATAGTCGGAGATGAAACGCTTGAACTTGAGGGTGTGAAGATACAATACCGACACTTCCCCGGTCATACCCCAGGGTGCAGCATTATACAAATAGAAGATGTGTGGTTCTCCGGAGACTTTCTCTTTCAACAATCTATAGGAAGATGGGACTTCCCTTTTTCAAGTGGACAGGCGATGATACAAAGTTTACAAAAAGCCCAAAAGATAGAAGAAGACTACACCCTCTACCCCGGTCATAATTTAAGTACCACACTTAAAGCCGAGCAAAAAGTAATACCCTACTGGATAGAACAGGTGAATATGACCTTATAATGTAGGGTGGCGCACTTGTGCCCACCTTTTATAAAATACAATCTTTAAATACAAATATGTTTCTTCTCTATTAACTTACTAATTTGGTGGGCACAAGTGCACCACCCTACGCTAGTACATGTTTGTCTAACACGAAGGTTGTAAATTCTCCGGTAAAAACAATCTTGTCAGATATAAACGCTTCTACTTCTACTACTTTCTTTTTTCCTTTGTCAGAGACAATCACTGCTTTACACAAAACAACATCCCCAACTTTAACCGGTGCTAGGAATTTAGAGGATGAAGCACCTAAAACAACAAAAGGATCATTCACTGCTGACATCGCAGCATAATCTGCAGCGCCAAAGACAAACCCGCCATGCACCAGGCCTTCTGCATCTGCTGACATTTGCTGTGTGGTATGTAAAAGTACTTCAGCATACCCCTTTTCAAGTGTAGTGACTTTGCCGCAAAGCGACGTGTTAATATTTAGATGGGTATTTTGCTGCATAAGATATCCTAAAATTTTTTAGAATTATAACAATGCTACGATGAAAAGTAAAGGAAATGTTAACAAATATGTAACTCAATAACATTCCTGCTCAAAGAGTAGGAACGGGATTAACGAGCTTCAGAAGGAAAATATTAATATGAAAATTTATATCCGCGTCTACGAACCGTATGGATCACCTGAAAACCAAGAATACTCTTTAAACGTTTACGTATCTGGTTAATCGCCACTTCTACGGTATTGTCAGAAACGTATTCAGGTTCTTCCCAAAGGGCATTGATAATTTCATCTTTAGAGAAGACCCTCTGTTTACGAAGTGCCAAATAGGCAAGAATATCAAATGTTTTCCCATTCAAAGAGACAATTTTTTCATCATATTCTATTTTCTTATTAGCAATGTCGATCACAAGTTTTTCAATGGTCACCTGTGTACCAAAAAGATGTCTCATATTAGCCAATACTCTAGCGGCTATAAGATCTGGATGTTCACAATGCTGAAAGATCACATCATCCACACCTAAAGCATAAAAAGCAGCTTGATTTTTAAAATTGCTTGTGAGTATCATGATCTTGGTTTCACTCTTTTTCTTTTTGACTTCATTCACATAACGTTCAAGTGAAAACTTCACACCTTCATCTACAATAATAACCAGTTCATAGTGTCTAAAATCTGTAAAATTTGTTGCGTCATATATATCTTTTGCATTATCAACAATACAAATAAAATATTTATCTAATTCTGTTTCAAGCTCTTTAACGTATTCATCGCCAAGGCCAACTGTTAATATTCTCATCTATTTCCAATCATATAAAAAGCTGTTAAATCTTAAAGTTTTTCCGCTTTTATCATTTTATTAGCGTATTTATAGCTAAATGTACCTTATTTAAAAATAAAAGTAAGGCAGGCAAAAAGCTTTTATGCGGCTTTTATCGCCTTAATATAGACTCTTTTTGGTGCAGGATACCCTTCTACTGTTTTAGTATTGTCTTCAGGGTCTAGGAAATCTTCAAGACTTTGGGTGTCGATCCATTCTGTTTTACGCTGTTCATGATGTTCTGTCACCATTGTTTCAAGTACTTCTACCGTCTCAAACCCTGCACGATGGCACCAGTTTTTCAAGGCATTGACAGTAGGAACAAAATAGATGTTCGGGATTTTAGAATAACGGTCTTTAGGCGTTAAACACATTTCACCCTCACCATCTATCATAAACGTATCTAAAATGAGCTCACCGCCCTTGTTAAGACCTTTAAACAAAGACTTTAACATGGCTACGGGGTCAGACCTGTGATAAAGCACACCCAAACAAAACAGAGTATCAAACTTATGCTCATAAAACTCCACATGCTCCACACCCAGAAGTTCGTACACAATGTCAGACTGTATAAAATGGTTTATAAATTGAAACTGTGAATAATAGATAGCGGAAGGATCAAAACCAATGAGTTTTTTTGGTGCTTGCGAAAGCATACGAAAAAGGTAATAGCCATTATTACAGCCTATGTCTCCCACTATTTTGTCTTTGAGATCAAAATGGGGTTCAAGCAGGTTGTATTTGATCTGGCTTTGCCATTCAGAATCTATAAAAAGGTCATTTATCTGAAAGGGACCTTTACGCCATGGTTTCATAAGCAAGGCTATTTCTTTAATCTGTACTGCGTCCTCAGCACTGATATTGGGAAGAGTAATTGACACTTTATCGCCTAAAGTTACCTCAACACTCTCGTATTGAGGTAACTTTTTAATGGCTTCTTGGTAAGGAACAATATTTTTCCACGTCAGCCATTTTTTGCGTTCTTCCCGTAATGTATGAAGATCCATCTATTTTTTGATATACGCTTTTTTGAT
>DQVY01000131.1 GCA_015661535.1 Sulfurovum sp.
GCAGGATGGCTTTGAAACAGACGTACACCGCGTATGCCTAAAAAAGGGTTGTTCTCTTTTGGTATCTCTATATAAGGCAGTGCCTTGTCTCCCCCGACATCTAAGGTACGTACAGTCACATCATCAAAACAGGAAAAGATCTCAGCATAGGCTTTTTCTTGTGTCTCTAAAGAGGGTTTGTTCTCTTTGAAGAGAAATTCTGAACGTAAAAGACCAATGCCCTCTGCTCCCTCTTCTTTGGCTATTTTCGCTGAAGCGGGGTCTGACACATTGGCCAATACCTTGATCTTTGCCCCTTCTGCGGTATAAGCCTCTTCAAAACGTTTTACTGCACTTTGTGTTTGTTGTTTTTTATCTTTTTCTGCATGTTGCTGGGCTTTTTTTAAGTCCTCTTCACTGGGATCTCGTACGACACTCCCTGCATGGCTGTCCAGTATAAGCAGCGTATTTTGAGCTATCTTCCCTATGTCTGCAATAAGAGAGACGATACCAAAAGAACGAAGCAAGATAGCTGTATGCGAATGTATGGAAGCATTTTGAAGAATGACACCCTGCACTTGTGTTTTTGAAAGTGCATCAATCTCACTGGGAAGAAGATCATTCGCCAGAAGAATGAAAGGTCTCTCTGGAAAGCTTACTTGTATTTCTAAGCCCAAATGTTTTTGCACCGTTTGAAGTATGTCCCGGTAGTCTGCCTCTTTGGATGCGAGTTTTCCTCCCCCCAAGGTCTTTATCTCTTTTTCGATGCTCTCTTCAAGTTCCAAGAGGGTATTGCATGTTTCTCCAAGTGCATCTAAAAGTGCTTTCTGTGCAAGATAGATACTCCCCTGTTCCTCTTCCTGGTGTAGCTGATGTTGTACATCCAGCTCATCTAAAGAGGCCTGTACGGCTTCCTGAAAACTCATAGTTGTGCTGTGCTGTACCTCTTTGCGTATATGGGTATACACAGGTGCAATAGCAATACCCTGGAAGACGATCTCTCCTTCGATCAGAGTACCTTCATAGTCAGCAGTACCTTTCTGTATCGTTTGTACTTCACTGTCTGTTCCCATGAGTGTTTCAAAGTGTTCAGTGAGTGCTTTAAGTGCGGTATCTGCTTGTTTTCCCTGTACCTGCAAAGTAAAGGTATCGCCTTTTTCCAAAGAAAGGGAAAGCAGGGTATTGACAGACTTTGTCTCCACGGTTTTTCCTTGAAAAGTAGCAGTTATACTGCAAGGGAATGATTTGGAAAGGGAAGCAAACTGTGCAACAGGTCTCAAGTGAAACCCATTGCTTGAAGTGATCGTTAATTCTGCCGAGAGTGTTTTGGAGAAGAGATGTTTAAATAGAGACATCTCTTATTTGGAATCTTTCACGCAACGTACATGTCTGTTGTAGTTCTTGGAAGCACTGTCAGTAGTGCCATCTTTAAAATCTACACCCCAAAATTTATCTTTGGATCGAAGGTAAGGAGTGCTTGTCCAGTAAAAAGAATCGACCTCTACATGGCTGAACTCTTTGAGTGTTGCAGGTTCAAAACGTTTGTAATCCACCGTAGTGAGAAGTTCTCTGATAGTAGGCAAACGCCAGTTTGCAACTTCGCCAAGCTTTAAGGCAGCACAATAGCTGGCGGCTTCGGCATGGGTGAGTTTCTCTTCACTCACATGGGGAGTGTCTTCCCAAATGAGATTGGTACCAGGATCTTTCACCATCGTTGCTTCTGCTGCTGCCATAGATAACGCTATCGTGATCATGAGTAATATACGCATTTTATGTCCTTATATTGATTTACATAAATTATAGCAAATATTTGTTATACTCAAGACAACTTTTAAAAATTAGGAATTTTCTTGAAACACCTTATTGAATTTATTGAAACAAAAGAGGTAAGCAACGCTTCTATTTATGAACATTTAAAATGCACTAAAGAAGAGGCGCTGTTGGTACAATACATCTGCAAACGTTATGTCTCAGGTGTAGAAGAGGTCTCTGTATTGGAGATACTGCAAGACAATTTCAGCGCTGAAGGCTATGCCTACCTTACCAAACTGGCTTTGGTGAAAAACCTTTTAGACTTGGGCTGGATCATCCAAATGAGCTTTGGACAGGCAAAAGCACATGAGTCTTCAAAATTGGAGCTTTTAGGTACCTCTGTGACACCAAGCATCTCTCTCTTGCGTTTATTGGAAGAGGGTTCTTTGGAGATTTTTCTTCCAGAAGTAAAACCCTATACCGATCATCTGGAGTATCTTCAAGACCAATTTGACATGGTGGCACTGCTGCATAAAATTGCTACTTTTAAACAAGGCTTTGCAGACAATTCTCTAAGTATTGGACGTCTTAAAAATAAATTGACATTGCTTACTGCACGTATTGAAGAGCGGGTGAAGATGACGGAAACACCTATAGTGGTAGAAGAGTTTTTTAAAGAAAAAGGCTTAGAAGAAAAAGAAAAACGCATCTTTTTGGCCCTTCTTAAAGAAGAGTATTCCGGAGGAGAAGGACAGTTTAGAGATATGAATACCCTCATAGAGCTCATCTCTTTTGATGAATATGAAAAGATAAAGAACAGGGCTTTACTTGAAGATGGCGCAAGACTTATCACCGATGATATTATCGATTATGAAGAGATCCTCAATATGTTTGGCGGGGTAAGCCGTTCTTTTTACCTGCAGGAAGAGGTAATGCAGCGTATTATTCACCCTAAAAAGTCAAAAAAAGTGACCAAACTAAAGCTGGATGCCTTGGTGGGAGAACAAGAACTTTTTGAGTACCTCAAGCCAACCACAACGCTTGACGATGTGGTCTTACATCCGAAAACAAGAGAAACCTTACAAAATGTGGTCAAACAGGTAGATAAAAAAGTCTTCAAGAAACTAAGAGACTGGGGTATTAAAGACAAACGAAAAGGCATTGATGCACGTATTATCTTTTACGGTGCGGCAGGTACAGGTAAGACCATGACAGCCATGAGCCTGGCAAAAACACTGAAACGTCCGATTCTCTCTTTTGACTGTTCGAAGATCCTATCTATGTATGTGGGTGAAAGTGAAAAGAATGTGCGAAAGATCTTTGATGACTTTAAAGAGCTCAGTAAAAAAGCAAAAGTAGACCCGATACTCCTTTTAAATGAAGCAGACCAGTTTTTAAGCTCCCGTACCCAGGGACCAGGTTCATCAGCCGACAAAATGCATAACCAAATGCAAAATATCTTTCTTGAACAGATAGAAAAATTTGAAGGCATTCTGATAGCCACAACCAATTTACTTGGGAACATAGACAAAGCCTTTTCAAGACGTTTTAACTATAAAATAGAGTTTAAAAAACCAGGAAAAAAACAGCGTTTAAGACTCTGGCAGTTCATGCTTCCCGAAAATGCAGACTATGAAGAAGGCTTTGATATGACAGAACTGGCCAAGCACGACCTCACCGGAGGGCAGATCAATCTCATCATCAAAAATACTGCCTATAAAGTAGCCGTTAGAGAAGAATCTGTCTTTGCCAACAAAGATTTTTTAGACGAGATAGAAAAAGAGTTAGGTTCAAGCTTTGAAGGATCGAAGAGTATGGGCTTTAAGGTTTAAAATTTTGCGTATAAATTATGGGTGATTTAAACCCAAAATTCGTGTAGGGTGGGCTTTTTAAGCCCACCCTACAGTTAGAGTATTATTTTATTATTTCAGCACCGGCACTTTGTAAACTCAACATACCACCTTTAACATTTATGGGCGTAAAGCCGTGCTTCTCCAGGATGCGTGAAGCAGCTATTGATCTGCTTCCTGTACGACAGTAGACGAGTATCTGTTTGTTTTTGTCATATTTGAGCATACCTAAATTTTCGGTTAATGCATCGACAGGGATGAGGGTAGCATCACGTAAGTGACCCTCTTTGTATTCTTGAATGGTACGTACATCAAGTAGGGTGACATTGTCATCAATTTCAAGTAGCGTGATGGCCTGTTTTGCATCTATAGAAGGAAAGTTTGCCAGTATCCATCCTTTGCTATAGGCAAACCAGAAAAGTATGACTATCATAACGATCCAGTAGAGGGCATTGGTGTATCTCTTTAACATTTTTCTTCCTTTTCAGATTTTTTGACATTGTAACCCTTTTTTCTTTGTTTCACATGGTTACAACCTAAAAATTAATCAAGCAAAGGAAGGAGAGACCCAAAGGGGTTTAACTATCTTTCAGCTATTATGGAATCAATATTCTGAGAATTCTATAGACATCGAGGCACACGCTTTAAATCATGAATGATGGTTTGTTACCCCGAAGGTGAGAGAGTTTTCAAAAAGAATAAAGATAAGGGATTAATATGACTCATGTAATTACAGAACACGCATATTTCGGTGTATTTGTTTTATTCGCGTTGACAGCTGTAGCGTTCCCCGCAACACTATGGGCTGCACGTTTTGTTTCCAGAAAAATGGCACGGCTTGACACAGAAAGGCTCAAACTCAGTATTTATGAGTGTGGACCAGAAGTAACAAAACAACCCAATACTATCTCAGCACAGTTCTATTTGATAGCGCTGCTGTTTATATTATTTGATGTAGAGATCATTTTTATGTTCCCATGGGCAATTGACTTTAAACTCCTTGGCTGGTTTGGATTCGCAGAGATGTTATTATTTATATTATTGCTTACGATCGGATTCGTATATGCATGGAAGAAAGGAGCACTTGAATGGCACAACATCAAGTAAATTATGCCTCTTCGGCAGGACTACCGATAGCATTGACTTCGGTAGATAAACTCGTGAACTGGGGGCGCTCAAATTCACTTTGGCCGCTTACGT
The DNA here is from genome assembly GCA_015661535.1 of Sulfurovum sp. Lineage (GTDB taxonomy): Bacteria > Campylobacterota > Campylobacteria > Campylobacterales > Sulfurovaceae > Sulfurovum. The sequence continues at coordinate 4,782 of DQVY01000131.1, forward strand.
ATGGACTCGCATGTTGTGCGATCGAGATGATGGCATCGGGAGCATCACGTTATGACTTCGATAGAATGGGAACGATCTTTAGAGCTTCCCCAAGACAGGCTGACGTGATGATTTTAGCGGGAACACTCTCTAAAAAGCACTCTGAATTTGCAAGACGTTTGTATGACCAAATGACAGAACCTAAATGGGTGATCTCAATGGGCTCTTGTGCAAACACAGGTGGTATGTTTAACACCTACGCAACAGTACAAGGTGTCGATCGTATTATCCCTGTCGATATCTATCTGCCAGGATGTGCACCACGTCCTGAAACACTTCAGTATGCTATGATGATGTTACAGAAGAAAATTCGTAGAGAGTCTGCAGATATGAAGAAAAATACCAAACAGGACCTAACGACCCAAACCGGTAAAAGAGCGAGGTTGATCTAATGAGAAAATATGTTCCTAAAGACAACGTTCAGAAAAAAGCGTATTATACAGACAGATTTCACGTGGTACCCTCTGTACCCAGAGCAGAAGTGACAGATGCGCATTTTGCATCAGTAGTCACTGCCTTAGGTAATGATGTAAAAGAAGCCTATATCGAGATAGGTCAACTTGTTGTACATATTGATCCCACACGTAACTTTGATGTGATGAAAACACTTAAAGAGACCTGCGGTTATACACAGTGTTCCGAACAATCAGCAGTAGATTATTTGGCAAAAGACAATGAATTTGAACTCTTTTGGCAATTGTTAAATATTACAGAAGCAAAAAGAGTACGTGTTGTATGTCGTTTGGCGAATGGTGCTGCCATAGAAAGTATTGAGCCATTGTTTAAATCTGCAAACTTTGCAGAGCGTGAAATGTTTGACATGTTCGGTATTAAAGTAAACAATCATCCATACCTTAAGCGTATCATCATGCCTGATGACTGGGAAGGGCATCCTTTGCTTAAAACCTATCCTTTACATGGAGATGAATTTGCTTCATGGTACGAGGTAGATAAAATTTTCGGTAAAGAATACAGAGATATCATTGGACCTGAAAACAGAGATCCTGGTAAAGTAGACATCAAAGACACAAAACGTTTCTCTCGTATAGGATATGAAGTACCATTTGGTGCAGAGTATAATGCAGATGAAGAAGTGCCGGTAGAGTACAGTGAAACAGCATTGGTGAACTATAACAAAAAAACATCTAAACAATTAGATGAGAGAAGATAGGGGAGAGCATGCAAGTATCCAATAAATTAACGCCATTTTTTGAAAACCTCAATTTTGAGCGTGATGACAATACTATGGTGATCAACTTTGGTCCACAACACCCCTCGGCACACGGTCAGTTAAGACTTATCCTTGAACTTGATGGAGAGCAGGTAGTGAAAGCTACACCAGATATTGGCTATCTTCACCGTGGTATCGAAAAAATGGCTGAGAACATGACCTATAATGAGTTTTTGCCAACCACAGACAGACTTGACTATATCGCTTCTACATCGAACAACTATGCCTATGCCTTGGCGGTAGAAAAATTACTCGATATTGAAGCACCAAGACGTGCCCAAGCTATTCGTACTATGTTATTAGAGCTTAACCGTATCATTTCCCACCTTTTCTTTGTGGCAACACATGCACTGGATGTGGGTGCAATGTCTGTGTTCCTGTATGCTTTCCGTGAACGTGAGTTTGCCATGGACCTTATGGAAGACTATTGTGGTGCAAGATTGACACACTCAGCTGTACGTATCGGTGGTGTACCGCTTGACTTGCCTGCGGGTTGGTTGGAAAATGCAGCAGCATTTTGTGATAAAGTAGATTATGAGGTAGAGCACACTTATGGTGCCCTGCTTAATGAAAACCGTATCTGGAAGATGCGTTTGGAAGATGTAGGGGTTATCTCTGCAGAAGACGCACTTTCCTGGGGATGTACAGGTCCTATGCTTAGAGGGTCTGGTGTCAAATGGGATATTAGAAAAGAAGAGCCATATGAGTTGTATCCTGAGCTTGACTTTGATATACCAACATCAGATAGATGTGACTCTTATGGTCGTTTTATGATCTATATGGAAGAGATGAAACAATCTACACGTATTATCAGACAGCTTATTCCTCTTTATAAAGAGACTGAGCCTCAATTGATGGCACATTCCCCACAGTATATCTCAGCACCTAAAGAAGAGATCATGACGCAAAACTACGCACTTATGCAGCACTTTGTGTTAGTGACGCAAGGTATGAGACCACCAAAAGGTGAAGTTTATGTACCAACTGAGTCACCAAAAGGTGAGCTTGGATTCTATATTAAATCTGAAGGTGAACCGTATGCTTATAGATTAAAATGTAGAGCACCAAGTTTCTTCCATACAGGACTTTTACAAAACCTTCTTGTAGGAACATACTTGGCAGATGTTGTCACTATTATAGGTACAACAAACATTGTATTTGGAGAGGTAGATAGATAATGAAACGTTACGATTTAAGACATTTACACGATGATTTTTATGACAGAATGGTTGAGCTTATCGACCAAGGTCTTGCGGTAGATGAAGTAGGAATTTTTCTTTTTGAAGTAGGGGATTTTTCTTCTATTCAAAAATCTGCTGATGTCATTAAAGAGACAGGGCATGACCTTATGAACTCTATAAAGTTTAACGAAGTAGACTGGACCGTTGTGGTTAAAAAAGTTTCTGAAGAGACAAAAGCAGAACGTTTAGCCGCACTTGAAGCAGCACACAAAGAGGCAGAAGAAACGACTGAAGAAGAAGCGTAAGGCTTCACCTCCTAAAAAATCTTGTAGGTCGGGATGCCCTCTTCCCGACACAAGTACACATACAATAAAAATCATATATAAACAAAATACCACCTAAACCATTAAAAATGCCACTTTACTTGATCCTTAGCGCCTGCTGTGGGACTTTTATCGGAACCGGTGCACAAAATAGATTCTATAGAAAGCAAAAAAATTCAAACAGTAGAAGAAAATTACATATTTGCTTACCGGAGTCTATAAATATGAAAAAAGTGTATGGAGTATGTAAGGCTGATATATGTTCCTCAGCGGGAGCTGAGGAAC
>DQVY01000296.1 GCA_015661535.1 Sulfurovum sp.
GTATGTCCAAACAGAATGTGCATCTCTTGAATTCTTGGGGTATCATCTGATGGTACAATGAGGTTGATATCACAGACTTCATTCATTTTCCCTCCATCACGTCCCGAAAACCCCAAGGTAGCACAGCCCAAAGATTTGGCAAGAGTCAAAGCAGAGATGACATTGGCAGAGTTTCCGGAGGTAGAGATACCAATAAGAAGGTCCCCTTCATTTGCCAGTGCTTCAACCTGACGGTCAAATACCCTATCATAGCCATAATCATTCCCTATGGCAGTGAGTGCGGAGGTATCGGTAGTTAAAGCGATGCCAGGAAGTCCGCGTCGTTCTGTTTTGTACCGACCTGTGAGTTCTGCTGCAATATGCTGTGCATCAGCAGCAGAGCCCCCATTACCGCAAAGGAGTACTTTATTGCCCCTTTTGAGTGCTTCTACAGCTAATGCTGAGGCTTTCTCTAAGTTTTCCTCCATACTTCCCATAACCGTTTGTATGGTCTCTAAATGGCGTTGGAACTCTTGGCTAATGATCTCATGGGGCGTTTGCATCTTGTATCCTTTTTTGCTTTTAGCAGCTAGTATCACTATTTTGTATACGTGCAATGGTTTTTGTTGTACTTTTACCTTCAACAAAATCAACGAGTCTTAACTCCTCAGCTATATCTTGGCCTACGACTTCTTTGCCTTCATAGTCACCACCTTTTACCAAAATATGCGGTTGGAGCGCTTTAATGAGTTCATAGGGGGTATCTTCATAAAACTTGACAACATAATCTACTGCTTCAAGTGAGGCTAAAATATAGGCTCTGTCATCTTCCGTATTTACAGGGCGTGTAGGGCCTTTTAAGCGACGGACACTCTCATCGGAGTTGAGACCCAGTATGAGTACATCTCCATAGCTTTTGGCCTCTTCAAGGTACTTGACATGACCTACATGCAAGATGTCAAAACAGCCGTTGGTAAAGACGATCTTTTTACCCCGTTTCTTTAACTCTTGGCTTAAAAGGCTTATCTCTTCCAAGGTTTTTATGTGTGAATCAGAGGTAGATTTATTGAGGCTCGATTCATATTCTATGATCTCATTCAAGGTCGCTGTGGCAGAACCTAGTTTTCCTACTACGACACCTGCTGCAAGGTTTGAAAACTGTACCGCTTTGTCAATGTCATAGCCGCAGGCAAGGGCAAAACCAAGTGAGGCGATGACGGTATCACCAGCACCCGTGACATCATAGACTTCACGTGCCACAGTAGGGTGTGTACGCAAGTTGTCATCATAAATAGCGATGCCATCTTCACTGAGGGTAATGAGTGAGACTTCCAGAGAACAGGTATTTTTTAATTTTACAATCGCTTCAAGAAGTGTTTTCTCATCAGCTATTTCAATACCAGAAGCCTCTATGGCCTCTTTTTTGTTTGGTGTTAACAGATAAGCACCGTCATATTTAGCATAGTTACTACCCTTTGGATCTACCAAAACTTTTTTACCTGCAAGGTTTGCTAAGTGTATGAGTTTTTTAGTTAAAGCATCGGTGAGTACACCTTTGCCATAATCAGAGAGTAAGACAATGTCATAGCTCTCCAGTTCTTTGGTGAATATCTCTATGATCTGTGTTTGTGATTCGGAGGAGATGTCTTCTGTACTCTCTTTGTCATAGCGTACCACTTGCTGATGTGAAGCAATGATCCTGCTTTTTTTAGAAGTATTCCTGTTTTTCTGCACCACCAAGGCATCGGTCTGAATGTTTATCTCTTCCAAGAGGGTTTTGAGCTCTTGTGCATTGTCATCATTGCCTATGACAGAAAGTACAGCTACCGTAGCACCCAGTGCCGAAAGGTTGTTGATGACATTCCCTGCGCCGCCAAGTACTGAGGTCTCTTTCTCTATAGCAACTACCTGTACAGGTGCTTCAGGAGAGATACGCTCACACTTTCCCCATAGGTAATGGTCTATCATCAGGTCACCGATGACTAAGATCTTCGGGTTGGTATGGCGTAGCTCTATCATCTATTTGACTTCTTCTTCGTAGGTACGTTTTATCTCTGAAAGGTAGTCTTTTATGCCATCTTCAAGTTCCCATTGAGGGCTGTATCCGAGGTTTTCTTCACTGCTAGATATGTCTGCCTGTGTATGCATCTGGTAGCCTGTAAATGGGTTAGGAAAATACTCTGTGCCATAGTCTGTCCCCAACTCTTTTTGTAATATATCAGCAATGTCCTGAAAGCTTCTTGGTTTAGATGTTCCCACATTGTAGACCCCAGATTTTTTAGGTGCACAGGCTTTGATGTTGGCTTGAATGACATCTTTGATGTAGACAAAATCTCTCACGATCTTGTCAGAACCTTCAAAGAGTCGTGGTGTTTTTCCTGCTAAGATCTGATGGCCAAACTGTATCACGGTGGAAGAGGTTTTGTCTTTAAAAAATTCACGTGCCCCGTAAACATTGAAGTATTTTAAGCCTACGATGTTCATAGAAGGGTTTTCTTTCATCATTTTATAAGCGATCTGATCCATCGCATATTTGCTAAAGCCATAAGGGTTTTCAGGGTTCTCTTTTCCTACAGTTTGAGGGGAGGGCATAGAGCCATAGGTGGCGGCAGATGAGGCGTAGACCAAGGTAGCGTTACTCTTTTTTGCCATGGAGAGAATGTCATAAAAAGAGTTGACATTGGTTTGCATAATGATCTTTTGGTCATACACACGGGTATCGGAGATGGCAGCTTCATGAAAGATGTAGTCAAATGTATAGCTGTCGAGTTGGGCAAGGTCCGCTTTTGAATTAAGGTCACCACAAATGATGTCACCATGAAAGCCTATGAGGTTTTTGTAATGTCCAAAACTTTGCAGGTTTCCATTGGAGAAAGTCGCTTCAGATCTAAAAATATCAAAAATGACGATGTGTGCCTCAGGGAAGTTTTCCTGAAAGTAAAAAGCAAGGTTAGCACCTATAAATCCTGCGCCACCGGTGATGAGAATGGTTTTGTTGTTAAAGTCTATGTCGTTGTATTTCATGATTTTATTATAGCTTCATTTTCCTCTAAAAAACGTTTACAGTTCAAAATATTTGGAAAAGAGAGCGTGGCACCCTTTATAGCCCTCTCTCCTATGGCTATAGTTGAGCCGATGCCTGCATTAGTAGCCAAGTCGATATCACTCTGTTTATCTCCTATCATCCAAGAGTGTGTCAAGTCAATGTGATGTGTGCTTAATGCCTGTTCTATCATGCCAATGTTTGGTTTACGGCAGTGACATTTTGCTTCAGGTGCATGAGGACAAAAATACACTTCTTCAATGTGAATGTCTTGTGCTTCAAAACCTTTAAGCATAAATGCTGTCAATGTTTCAAAATCCTCTTGACTATAATACCCACGCCCAATCCCAGACTGGTTGGTTACAACAAACACCACATAACCTTCTTGTGTGAACAGCTTTACAAAGTCAAAAATCCTTTCAACAAAAACAAAATCTTCTACTTTTGAAACATAACCATGGTCAATGTTTATAATCCCATCACGGTCGAGGAATAGAGCTTTGTGGGACTGTTTAGACACTCTCTTCTTCTCTTCTCATCCCAGCTATAAACTCTAAGAAGAAAGCCAAAAATACTGAAAGCATAAGCCCTGTGATGAATGCAACAATGATGATTAACTTTTTCTTTGGTTTAATGGGAGTCTCACCTACCGTAATCTCTCCTACAACCTGTGTCATTTTTATTTTTGCATTTTTCCCTGTATAGAGTTTTGCAA
>DQVY01000165.1 GCA_015661535.1 Sulfurovum sp.
AAAAAAGAAGCCAAGCAAGAAAAAAACAGTCAAAAAGAAAGTCATCAAAGAAAAAGTCGTTAAAAAGGTTGTAAAAAAGAAAGATGAAAATCTTACAAAAACAAAAGATCTGTTTGCCAATATAAAACCTGCTAAAAAACCTAAATTAAAGCTTGAAATCACTGAGAAGCCTATCAAGCCTAAAAAAAGTGATCTCATTAAAATTACAGATAAACCCAGCGCAAGCAATCTGGTCTCCCACTCTTTAAAAAAACAAAAACAGATGGATTCTGGTGTCCCGGATGCGTATTTGGCCAAGGTACAAAGCCTTTTGGAAGGCTGGCCGGCACAAAGTGAATATGCAGGAGAAACAGTGAAAGTGATACTCTATATTGAACCCACAGGTTTTTTTGAGTTCAAGATCAAGTCTGCATCGAACAATCCCCGTTTCAACGCTGGTTTGACAGAATATCTTGAGCAGTTGCAAGAGTTTGGTTTTGGTCGGCATAAAGGGAACAGAACCTATAATTTTGAAGCAGAGTTCATCGCGAAAGAGTAGTGCTATCTACCCTTCATATGTTCTTTGATGATCGCCAGCATATCATCCATCGCCACACTTGCTTTTTTCTCAATAAAATGTTCAAAATATTCATCAATGTATGACTTGGTATCGTAGATGCTTGCAATTTTTTGACGTTTTGGGTCAATGAGTATGCTGTGTTTAAATTCTTTGGCAATAGGTATAATGTCGATCACCGCACCACTAGTCCCAATAGAGATGAAAAGGCTACAGGCTTTAATAGCTTCGTATATATGGCTGTATTCAGGTGCTGCTTCGCCAAACATCACGACATTGTGACGTACTCTTTTGTTTCCACAGTGGGGACAAACCTCATTGCCTGTTTGTGCTGCATACCCCACATCAAATGTTTGGGTGCATGCTTCACATCGTAGGTCAGTCAATGTACCATGTAAATGTATCACCTCTTTTGCCCCTGCTTTTTCCATTAGGTTATCTATGTTTTGTGTCAGGTGAATGACCCTTCCTCTATAGTCTTTCTCAAGATGTGCCAGCACTTTATGTGCATGGTTAGGTTCTTTCGAAGCAAGGTCAGCCCTGCGATCATTGTAAAAACGTGTGACATAGTCACGATCATCGATCCACCCTTGGGTAGAACATACTTTCATCACATCATGGTTTTCCCAAAGACCATCGTTGTCCCTAAACGTACGAATGCCGCTCTCTGCAGAAAGTCCGGCACCACTTAGTATCATGATTTTATTCATCTTGACTCTCCTTTGTTTTAGATTTTCATTATACGACAATTGTGAGTATTCTGTAAAGGGCTAATATTTAATAAATATAGACTTAATTAAAAAAACATCGCAGACATATATCCCACCACAGAACTTTTATCGCCACTTGCATCAGCAGAGGTACGGTAGTCAAGGAGTTTGGTTTTTAGTTTGTGTTGTTTGGCTGCGAGCATGATGGCTTGTATGCCTATGAGTCCGCAGGCTTCACAGCCTTTTGAGATTTCACTTAAATCTAGTGAAGCAACCGCTTTTAAACAGTGTGTATCTAATGCCTTTGCTTCTTCCAAGGTGTGAAAATGACTGAGGTCTGAACTGATGACAAGGGCATTGTCTTTGTTTTCTAAAAGTGCCGTTATGAGTGTTGCTAACGTTTTTGGAGAGATGTCGCTGTAAATAAATTCTATGACCTCAGTTTGGGGAAAGTAGTGTTTGATGAAGGGCATTTGCACTTCTGTGGAGTGCTCTCTCTCATGTGCTTTTGGCTCAAAACCGATGTTGAATTTTTTTGCCAAAGCAAAGAGGTAAGGGCTGTCTATTTTTAAGTCCCCACATGGTGTTTCATA
>DQVY01000175.1 GCA_015661535.1 Sulfurovum sp.
GCTGAACGTGAAGCCAAAGCGCAAATCGTTTTGGCCAATGCTTCTGCTGAGGCTATTAGAATGATAAGTGACAACATCCAAGACAAAGAACTTCCTGCAATGTTCCTCCTTGGTGACCGTTACATTAATTCTCTAGAACAAATATCTAAAAGTGCAAACTCTAAGTTTGTCATCTACCCTGCTGACTTACAAGGTGCGATTAAAGGTATGTTGGGGAATGTGTTTAAAAAATAATATCTATAAGGATTAAAATGGAAAACAGACTATTAACGCTTATCCTCTTGGGGACACTCTCCATAATAGAAGCACCCGCACAATCTTCATCTGCTTCAAAAGAAAAGGTGAAACCTGCCTATGTCCAAAGTTACAACCAGCTAGGGAGAGATGACTATGTGTATGACCCCCTCTATAGAGATGCCGAGACACTAAAAAAACAAAAAGAAGCACAAGAAGCTTATGAACATAAGCAAAAAGAGAAGGAAGCACTGGAAAAAGAACGAAAAGCTAAAAATAAAGAGATACAAAAGATTCTTCAAAAGAAAAACAAAGAAGAGTATGATAAAGCCATGAAAGCATATGAAAACAGAAAGAAAAATCCAAATACCAAAAATAGTATTATTATTTCGGATAAACCTATCTAATATATTGTTTAAAACTGGGTAAATTGTCAACTCCTCAATAGGGAGTTGACAGTAAAGAAGTATACGCTGTCTCTTAATTTGGTATGGACAAAGAAGCAGAACCTGATTTAAGTACCATTGTTCTATTCTCACCTGATACTAAAATATCTAATACCGCATCTTCTGACGAATTTACAACTTTATACCCAGGTGCTACTGGCGTTGCTACACCTATCGATAAAGGTGTGATGGTCGAACTTGTAGCAATACTCCCTGTTGTTGTACCTGCTGAAGTAGTACCAGTTGTAGCACCACCTCCGCCTCCACCACAAGCGGTGAAGAGTAAAGACGTAGCCATGATTGCTGTTATTGTAATTATTTTTTTCATTGTATTATTTCCTTTTGACTATTGATTAAAGTTACTGCTACCAAATGTTAGCTCTTTATCTTTTGGTATGATTGTTGTTTTACCCTCCAGGGTACCATCATCTTTTTTCACAACGGAGAAAGTAAGGTATTCATTTTCTTTCATTCCTGCCAAGTATCCTGACATTTCAAAACCGCCTACTTCATTGCCTATAAATACTTTTCCGAACCCATCTGTTGTCATGGAGATCACAAATCTGCTTCCTTTGTCATCAAGTATATCACTTACCATGATTCTGTTGCCTTCTGCATCTGTATAAAGGAGATCCATAGGGACTTTCATTTCAACTTGTTTATTTCCTGGAAGAACAACCACAAGATGTGTCACAACATTTTCATCATCACTGTATTTTTCATTAACCACAGGATTGTTGCTGCTGTCACGAAGCACACCATCTTCCCCATAGTAATAGCTTACTGTTGTTGTAATCGCAGTATCAACCGTATCACTTATACCATCATTATCTGCATCAGGACCATTGTCTACAGTACCATCCCCGTCTACGTCTGCATCAGCACTGTCTACAATACCATCACCGTCTGTATCAGTTTTTCCATCATCTACACCACCATAACTGTCGGCATCTGCATCAATGTCATTGGCCAAACCATCACCATCTATATCTGAATCTTCAGCATTAGGCGTTCCGTCACCATCGATGTCGGAGTCATTGGCATTGTTGATACCGTCATTATCTGTATCTGGACCATTATCCATAATTCCATCACCATTGATGTCTGCATCTTCTTCATTTCTAATGCCGTCACCATCAATATCTGAATCTTCTTCATTAATGATGCCATCGCCATCAATATCGTCATCATGTGCATTGTTGACACCATCACCATCTGTATCTACACCATTGTCATTAATACCATCACCATCTACATCGACATCTGAAACATCTGGGATACCATCATTATCTGTATCTATCACTTCACCGTTTGGAGTTGGGTCCATAAAATCTGGAATACCATCTTGATCAGAATCTAAAGTTGTTTCCCAATTCAATGAATTACTATTAATAACTGCAATAGCATCAATGTCCACAATTCTTCCTGCTTCCTCTGGTGTTCCACATACTTCAGTATTTGTAACTAATGGTAATACCATTCCTGGTGGTAACATACCCATCATCATTTGTGCAAATTGTCCTGCTTGTGGATTCTGACATATCATTGCTTTCGTTGCTACAGTTGCAAAGAACCTCTCACCATATGGTGTCATACCGGTCATATTTCCTTGTGCATCAAATATTGCTAAAATAGGCATAAGATTTTGTACCAAACCACCAAGTGCCTCTTGTGACATGGTACCGCTATTTAAACCATTCATCATACCTTCAACCATTGCTTGAATAAAGTTTACACTTTGTGCGTGGTGTACCAAACCATTACCTGTGTTGCCTAAGAACATAAAGTCTAACATGGCTTTTTGGTAAAGAGGGTCAACTTGCATTAACATACCAAAGAAAGCTTGTGCCGCTTCACCACTGCTCATTGCAGACCTTAACATATTTTCCCACGCAAGCTCTAATCCATCAGTGTTACTTTCTGTTGTTCCTAAGTTAGAGAACATATAAAAAACAGAAGCAGGGATCTTATCGATATTGATTTCTACTTTGCCTTCTACTAATATTGGCATAAATCTAGCTACTGCTACAGCAAAAAATTCTTCAGCTCTCTCTTGTTGTTCTGCATCACTCGCCGCACCAATAGAACTTTCAATAATGCCGACCATACTGCTGTTATACATCATTTCCATCATGATCTGATCGGTAATAATACTTTTGTTTTCCATTAAGTCTACAAGTAAGTTAAATATTTTCTCACCATCCAACATTGGAAGTTTTAACAAAAGCTCTATTAGATAGTCAGCACCTTTCCCTGCGCCATTCTGCAATGCAAATACAACTGCATCTTCTAACGCATCACCAACAAGATCCTCAAATGGATCTATAATTTTATCATCAACAAAGTCTTTGACTTCCTCAATAACATCATCGATGCTCTCTGTAAAGTCATTCCATCTATCACTCAACCAACCAGCTTGCGCTTGAGGTGATACACTAAGTCCTACTAGGACCGCACACGTTACTACACTACGTTTAATTCTTCCCTTGTCCATAAAAGAATCCTCCTTATATTGTTATATTTTGATTGTGTAACCTGGCGATCTCTACAGTACGAGTGTACTATTTAACAAGACCCATGGCTTTCCGAACCTGCTTCTCAACAAGTGTGGCAACTTCAATAATAATTGAATAAGAAAGTATATCTATTGATTAACTTATGATAACTTAAAACTATATAGTTTTAGAAGTATATTAATAAATATATATAATATTTTATGATTTACAGTAATATAATAAGTATTATAAATGCTTTTAATCAAACTAATATATGAATTCACACTATTTGGAAAAATGCTGATAGTCTTTTACTCCTGACCATTCCCCTCCCCATTTCCAAGCATACTGTTTAAATATCTTTATCGCTTTATCACCTTTGACCAACACTGCTTTATCGGCAATGCTATTCTTATAATGAAATCTTTTCCTATATTTTAAAGATGCTTTATGGGAAATACGTCCGTTTCTAGATATGTAAGGATTCTCAATAGGATTAAGATCGATGGCTTTTCCGTAAGAATGTTTAGACCATTTTTTTGAACCCGTAGCATTCCTACAGTTAAATGCAGACGTATTTCCAGACTCGATCGACTGCCAGTCATTTCCCTGATAAGACGATACAAGTTTCATTTTATATATAGGGTATTTCATAGTGTAAAGTGCCTCGAAGATATCTTGCACCTCACCTGCTACCTCCCTATGGACGATCATCTCACCCATATGTCTTTGCTTGTCAAAGCCAAAGTATTTTATACGAAGGTAGCGTAAATCTTCTATTGCCACAGGACAGCCCTTATGCC
>DQVY01000194.1 GCA_015661535.1 Sulfurovum sp.
AAGTATTCAGCAAACGAAAACCAAAAATAATACAAAGCAGACATATGCGTATGACACGTTTTAAAGATGACTTTTATCATAAGTGGCTCTATAAACACATTCATACGATGCATGCTGTGACCCATCAGGTAAAAGAGCAACTTGAAAACTTTATACCTGAAACTATACGACCAAACATAGAGATGGTATATCCAGGAACCACAGTACCACTAGCAACAGAAGAAACAAAAGAGCGATTAAGAAAAAAATATGCTTTAAAAGATCATTTTATTGTAGGAATGGTGGGACGTATAGAAGAGGCAAAAGGACAAAAGAAACTCTTACAAGCCATAGCCAATATAAACATACCCGACATAAAAGTCTTGATCGTTGGTCAAGCTATGAATGAAAGCTATTTAGAAGCACTCAAAAATGACATCATCCACCTTGATCTTGAAGACAAAGTAATATTTACAGGCTTTACTACAGAGGTAGATACACACCTTCAACTCTGTAATCTCACTGTATTGGCAACAGAAAATGAGACTTTTGGCTTGGTGGTCATTGAGTCCATGGCAAATGGTGTTCCTGTTATTGCGACCAACAAAGGTGGACCCTTGGAGATTATTAAAAATGGTGTCGATGGATACTTTTTTGATGGTACAATACAAAATTTAACAGATCAAATTCAAATGTTTTACAACGATAAACGCTTACAAAAGAAAATCTCAATCGAAACCCTAGAAAAGGTCAAAAAAAAGTTTAATGAAACAACACAACTAACAAAATTAGTTACAATAATAGATAAAATGTAAAACCACATTCATGAAAGGTCAAAATGTACGTCGATAAACTAAATAATCTTTTACGCTATATAGGGGGTCTCCCTAAAAGTATATATGTGAATTTAAAATTATTGCCTTTCAAAGAAGCAATCAAGTTGCCTATCATTGTCTCTGCTAGAACAAAACTCTCTTCTTTGGAGGGAAATGTCATTTTATCTCAAAATAAAACGGGGATTATACGTATAGGATTTGGGAATACACAATTGGTTGACTACACCTATGAAAGAAGTATTTTACATATAGAAGGTACGATCCACTTTCATGGTAAAACCAAAATGGGCAGAGGAACGAGAATAACCGTTGAAAAAGAAGGGTTCCTAGAGATAGGAAAAGGGTTTTTAATATCTGCAAGGTCTACCATTATCTGTTGTAAAAAAATTACCATAGGAAGTCATTCCATGTTTGCATGGGATAGCTTAATTATGGATACAGATCAGCATCATATTTACAATGAAAACAATGACATTATCAATGAAGATAAAGAAATAATCATTGGGGAAAAAGTATGGCTAGGGACAAGATGTATCATTTTAAAAAGCTCTACCCTTCCTAATGGTTCTATTGTCGCCGCAAACACGCTTATCTGCAAAAAATATCAGCAGGAAAAAACGATCTTGGCCGGAAACCCTGTAAAGGTTATCAAAGAAAATGTATCTTGGTAGGTAACTATAGATTATGACTTGAGCAGTGTCTCTTTATCTGCATAGGTCCATTTTCCCCTAGGCTTATCATAATACTGAAAATATTCGTTAGTAAAACTACCTTGTATACACGTATATTTATAATATAAAGAGTTTACTTTACTCTCTCCTATTGCTACATTCAGTGTACCTGGTCCTGTTAAATCATAAACACCTCTACCAATTTTTCCTTGTTCAATATTTTCTACAACAATCTTAATATTTTTTTCAAGAATCGGATTATTTTTTTGACTGGCTATAAAATAATTTGTATAGTGCTCTTTATTCAGTAAAAACACGTCTTTATCTGTAGGTTTGATCATTTTTGAAAGAGGCCAAACAGCATGGGCATCAATGTCCATATAAATACCCCCATAATAATTTAAAACAAATATACGCCACAGATCAGCTTGAGATGCACCGTCAGTCAGCTGTTCAAACGCTGCAAATATTTCGGGAGAAGCATATTCTTTCATAAATGCCTGTCTGGCTTCTGTGCTAACATATCTGTATTCATAATCTAAAGACATTAAACGATTAAACAGATAATTAGTATAGACAGGAAGTGTCACTTTGTTTGTAAAATTGGTTTGCCAAATTATTTTAGGGATCAGAGTCTCTGTTTTAGATGCTCTAAAAGCATGACTCTCTTCAGGAATAGTAAAACGCTTTTTAGGAAATACAAAATGAAAAGGATAACTGAGTGTTTTCACAAGAGCTCCCAATACTTTTTCAATACGATTGGCAACCACAAATTTAAATGACATTTTTTCTCCTAAAATTTAATGAACTTAATTATATCAAAAAGATTTATAGCTTTTCATACAAAGTAGCTTGATACTCTTTCCAACGCTTATGCATCCAAAACCACTGCTTTGGCTTAGATCGTATCACTTTTTCTGTAATATCTGCCTGTGCCTGTGTAAGTTTACGTAGGTCTGCTTCTTTATCTTCACTTTTTATCGCTTTAATAGAGGGATAAATGCTTACGGTGTACTGCTTATAGTCATCCGTACTGATATAGGCAGGGATAAGATCTAGGTCAAACTTACGAGACAGGATAGATGCTAACGGGGTATGGGTGGTTTTAATACCAAAAAAATCAACATCAACAGACTGTCCTTCCCCTATACTTTGGTCAGTCAGTATACCAACGGTTTTCCCCTCGTTTATTACTTTGATACAAGACTTGATTGCCCCTTTTTTCTCCACCATCTCCACATTAAAACGTTCTCGATTCTCACGTAAGACCTTATCCATTATAGGACTGTCCAACTTACGCCCAACACCCACCAAAGTCAGATCAAACTTGATGGCAATAGACTGAGAAAGCAGTTCCCAGTTTCCGTAATGTCCGGTAACCAAGATAAACTGCTTCTTTTCTTTCTGATAGGCTTGTATGATCTCTTTATTTTCAAAGGTGATATTTTCAATCACCTCTTGCTTTTCCATTTTATCGCGTGTAATAATACCAAAGGTCGTATCGATGAGATTGACAAAAGCTTCAATACCTATCTTCTTTTTTTCTTTACTGCTTAAACGATGATCAAAAGCAAGATCTAAATTCACATTAATAATATGTCGGTGTTTTTTGCTTAGGCTATACGCAAGCCAAGCCAAGCCATACATACATTTGATCATCATACCACGAGGGACTATAAAGAGTAAAAAAGAGAAAAACTTATAGGTCATAAGATATAAATTATCACGCATCTAGTATCTCCTTTGCAATACTTGTAATCTCCCCTGGGTCAATCTCACGAATGGAAAAATCACTTTTATCTAAACGTACAGCATCCACTTTTGTCTCTGAACAAATTACTTTGTTGATATCAGTGATGTATGTATTTCTCTCTGAGGGGGTATTGCCAAAGAGTGTGATAGAGGGCACATTCAAACCCCATGCCATGTGCGTAGGTCCAGTATCTCCACCGATCACCAATTTTGCATGAGCAATGGTTCTTTTTAGTGCATTTAAGGTCAGTTTTGGTGAAATGGTCACATTCTCTGTGTTTTTTGTAAGATACAATGCTATCTCTTTTTCAGCTTCATTTCCCCAAACAGCAACAATATTTTCTTCCATAGATTCTGCCAACGCTAAAAATTTCTCTTTGGGGTACATTTTATTGGGAACAGAAGCCCCCACAACAAGAAGAACATACGATTCATTCTCTTTTTTATACGTTTTATCATTACTAAAATAGAGAAACTTTTCTTTTTGCAAAATATCTTCTTGACTCACTGTGATATGTAAAGGTTCACAAAGTACTTTCATATTGCGCTCTATGGCATTCTTTTCATAAGGTATGTCTATGGTTTGCGTATAGAAATAAGATGCAAACCCTTCACGTATCGAATTTTTTGAAAATCCCACAACTTTTTTGCCCAACAATTTCGCTGTGATCGCAGACTTTATAAGTCCCTGTGCATCGATCACCAGATCATAGTTATTTTTTGCATAGGATTTTATACGTTTTATTTCTGTAAAAAGTGCCATTTTATTTTTTTTGATGGCTTTAAGATTGACAGGAAGTATGTTGTCAATATGGGGGTTTCCTTCAAGTACCCCAGCAAAGCCCTCTTCTACCACCCAGTCAATCTGCAAACTTGGATCTGCCTTTTTTAAAAACTGTAGAGCTACCATCGCATGCACAATATCGCCCATTGCGGAGAGTTTGACTATGGCTATTTTCATTGACTCTCCTGTTTATTTTGTGATATTTTAACACATTTCAACTTCTTTAGCTATAATCTCTATAATTTAAATCAAGGCTTGCAAGTGCGAAATAACCATTCTTCACCCTTCACTCTTCACTCTTCATTTGAAGATCCAAGGGATTTTTCATGATAGGAATTGTCGACTACAATATGGGAAACCTGGCTTCCGTCATTAATGCTTTTTTAAAAGTAGGTGTGGATGCAAAGTTAGAGAGTGACCCTTCCAAGCTCAACGACTATGACAAACTCATCTTGCCTGGTGTCGGTGCCTATGGTGATGCCATGGCACATTTACAGGAAAATGGCATGGACAAAGCTGTCATAGATTTTGCAGCAACAGGCAAACCTCTTTTAGGAATTTGTCTGGGTATGCAGCTGCTTTTTGACTCATCTGATGAATTTGGTGCTACAAAGGGCTTGGGACTCATCCCTGGTAAAGTAGTGGCTTTTGATGAGTCCAAGTTTGACCATCCTCTGAAAGTACCGCACATGGGGTGGAATGAATTGTTCCAAGTGAGCAGTGAGCAGGTAGCAGTGAGCAATGAATTGTTCCAAGGGTTACCTGATGATTTTTATCTTTATTTTGTGCACTCTTTTCATGCGGTATGTAATGACAAATATGCCATTGGTAAAACACACTACGGCTATGAGTTTGTCTCAGCAGTACAAAATGGAAACATTTACGGCATTCAGCCTCACCCTGAGAAAAGCCATGAAAATGGTTTAAAAATTATAGAGAATTTTTCAAAATTATAGGATTTCACATGCATAATATAACAGAAGTATTGCAAAGCAATACATACCAACACTCTTTACTCTTCACTCTTCACTCTTCACTCATTTTTGACGGAGGTCAAAAATGACTATATTACCCGCAATCGATTTAAAAGACGGCAAAGCCGTTAGACTTTCCAAAGGACTCATGGAGTCTGCAAAGATATATTCAGATGAACCATGGCAAGTGGCTAAAAAATTTGAAGAACTTGGCTCTGAATGGGTACACCTGGTAGACCTTAATGGTGCCTTTGCAGGAAAACCTGAGAACCTGGAACAGATAAAAAAAATTCGTGAAAACTGTAATCTGAAACTTGAGCTCGGCGGGGGTATTCGTGATGAAGAGACCATCAAGATGTATTTAAATCTTGGCATTGACAGGCTTATTTTAGGTTCTATCGCTGTAAAAGATGCACAGTTTGTCAAAGATATGGCAGCTAAATATCCCATTGTTGTAGGCATCGATGCCATTGATGGTATGGTAGCTGTAGAGGGCTGGGCTGAGACTTCAGACATGAAAGCCACTGACCTAGCACGTGAATTTGCTGCCTGTGGTGTGGAAGCAATCATTTGTACCGATGTCGGGCGTGACGGGATGATGACAGGGGTCAATGTAGACTTTACCTTGGAGATACAAAAAGCTTCAGGACTGGAAACCATTGCTTCTGGCGGCTTAAAAGACATGACGGACATCAATGCACTCATAGAAGCAGGCATTGACGGGACTATTGTGGGTAAAGCCTTTTATGAAGGTACACTTGACCTTGAAGAAGCATTTAAGGTTGTTAATGCAAGATAAGTACTTTGAACTTACTGTAACACTTGATGACAGTTTTGTAGAGATAATTGCAGACTATATTCTAAACATTTATGAAGAAGGCATTGAGCTGGGAGAAGGAGAGATCATCGTCAGATCTGAGTCTGATTTAACTTTCGTTAAAG
The DNA here is from genome assembly GCA_015661535.1 of Sulfurovum sp. Taxonomy (GTDB): domain Bacteria; phylum Campylobacterota; class Campylobacteria; order Campylobacterales; family Sulfurovaceae; genus Sulfurovum. Next base: position 5,939 of record DQVY01000194.1, read on the forward strand.
ATGCCCTTGTATCCTTGTCTGACAATCTCGAAACACCTATAGCTATGCGCTACAAGATGGAAGAGAAAGAAAATAGAGACTGGATCAAAAGTTATCAAGACTCTGTTCAGCCCATTGAAGTGGGGAAATTTTACATTTCACCTTCTTGGTATGAGCCCAAAAAAGACTTTATTAACATTACCATTGACCCGACTTTAGCATTTGGTTCAGGGCATCATGGCACAACATTTTCATGTTTGGAAGCCATTAGCACCTATGTCAATGACTCACATGCTGTTATTGATGTCGGCTGTGGTTCAGGCATTTTAGGTCTTGCCTGTAAAAAGATGGGCGCATCTGTAGCACTTTGTGACACAGACCCCATTTCTGTTGACAGCTGTAAAGAGAACTTTGCCTTAAACAAAGAGAGTTATGACACACTATGGGAGGGTTCCATAGACAAAACTGAAGCAAGCTATGATGTTGTCATTGCAAACATTATCCCGGATGTGCTAAAGTTTATAGCGAAAGATCTAAAGTCTGCAACGAAAGAAAATGGACACTTGATACTTTCAGGTATCCTGGATAAAAAAGAAAACATGGTGACAGAGTCTTATAAAGAACTCACACTTGTAGAAAAAATAGTAAATAATGAGTGGGTTACACTTGTCTATAAAAAGGAAATACATGGCTAACAATAACAACCAAGATAACAATAACAACAATAACTTTTTCAACAACAATCCATTGTTGGCATTTGCTCTCTTTTCCATTGTTATCATCCTCATCTTTAAATCATTTGTAGGTGAGGGGGACAATCTTGGCAACATGATGAACAACGGTAACAATGTCACCCAAACCAAGGCAGTGAAATATTCTGAGATCAAAGCAGAGATAGAAAAAGGTACGATCACTTCTGTCAAACTCACCCCAACGACCATAGAAGCTATTTCAGAAGAGAATGGACGTAAAACACGGTTTGTAGCACAAAATGTACCTACCTACGACAAAGAGCTCATTCCTCTTTTAGAAAAGAAAAATATCACTTATGAAGGTGTGATGGGTGGTGGTTTTGTGACTGAACTTTTGGGTTCTTTACTTCCTATACTCATCTTTTTTGGAATTTGGATCTTTTTGGCTAAAAAAATGTCCAAAGGTATGGGTGGCGGTATTTTAGGTGCAGGTAAAGCAGACAAACTCATTAACTCTGAGAAACCGGAAACAAAGTTTTCTGATGTACAAGGGGTGGAAGAGGCAAAAGATGAAGTCAAAGAGATCGTTGATTTTCTTAAATTTCCGGAACGCTACATGGAACTTGGGGCAAAGATCCCTAAAGGTTTACTTTTAGTAGGTCCTCCAGGAACTGGTAAAACACTCCTTGCTAAAGCTGTAGCAGGTGAGGCTTCTGTACCCTTTTTCTCTGTGAGTGGTTCAGGCTTCATAGAAATGTTTGTAGGGGTTGGAGCATCTCGTGTACGTGACCTTTTTGCTCAAGCTAAAAAAGAAGCGCCTTCCATTATCTTTATAGATGAGATCGATGCCATTGGTAAATCGCGTGCCTCAGGCGGGCAAATGGGTGGAAATGATGAAAGAGAACAAACCTTAAACCAACTCCTCGCTGAGATGGATGGTTTTGGTACAGACACCCCTGTCATTGTATTGGCAGCTACAAACCGACCAGAAACACTGGATGCTGCCCTGCTTCGTGCGGGACGTTTCGACAGACAGGTATTGGTAGACAAACCTGATTATGATGGTCGTTTGGCTATTTTAAAAGTGCACTCCAAAGGGGTAAAACTTGCTAAGAATGTAGACCTTAAAACGGTTGCAAAACAGACAGCAGGACTTGCCGGGGCAGACCTTGCAAACATCATCAATGAAGCAGCACTGCTTGCTGGACGTTTTAACAAAAAAGAGATAGAGCAATCTGATCTACTTGAATCTATTGAGCGTTCATTTGTAGGTCTTGAAAAGAAAAATCGTAAAATTTCAGAAATAGAGAAAAAGATCGTTGCCTACCATGAAAGCGGTCATGCGCTCATGGCAGAACTTACAAAAGGCGCTACACGTGTTACCAAAGTTTCTATTATTCCCAGAGGATTGGGCGCACTGGGCTATACCCTTCACCTCCCCGATGATGAAGACAGATTTTTAAAACAAAAACACGAACTGATGGCAGAGGTAGATGTACTCCTTGGCGGGCGTGCTGCTGAAGAGATATTTATTAACGAAATTTCAACAGGTGCAGGTAACGACCTTGACAAAGCGACTGCCATATTAAAAGACATGATCTCTGTCTATGGAATGACAGATGTGGCCGGGCTTATGGTACTTTCACGCTCTTCCAACTCATTCTTAGGTGGCGGTGCAGTAAGTACGGACTACAGTGAAAAGATGGCGGAAGATATGGATAACTACATTCGCAGCACACTGAATGAACGTTACAACTTTGTCAAAAATACCCTCAGCCAATACGCACAAGCCATAGAAGAGATGACTGCTGTGCTTTTAGATGTTGAAGTCATCGAGGGCAAAAAAGTACGTGATATCATTGAAAATTTTGAAAAAGAAAATAATATGGAAAGCCGTTTGGCACATGGTGAAAAAATAGCCAGAGCTGAAGCCTGGGCCAAAGAACAGGAAGAAGCGGAAACAGAAGAAGAAAACGAAAAGAAAGAAGAGTCATAAAGTCAATTTGCAATTTCACAGAAATTCAAGTATACTTCTAAAAAATAACAGGAGAGAGCCATGAAAACAAACATGCATACACACAAAATTTTCACACAAGATTTTTCTCTCCTGCTGCTCTGTCTCTAATACTCCCAAACCCATTACATTTCAATTTTTTCTTTCTAATTAACCACTATTTAGATAAGATTATACAATTTTACAGCGATTATCGCTTTTAGACATTTAAGGTACAACAATGAAGCAAAATACTATTAAAATATTTGACACAACATTAAGAGATGGTGAACAGAGCCCAGGGGCTTCTATGAACACCGAAGAGAAGATCCAAATTGCCGCGCAGTTAGAGCGTTTGGGGGTAGACATCATTGAGGCAGGGTTTGCAGCAGCGAGTCCCGGTGATTTTGATGCCATTGACAAAATAGCACAACGCGTCACTCACTCAACCGTCTGTTCTTTGGCACGTGCCATAGATGCAGACATTAAAGCAGCAGGCGAAGCCATAGCAAAAGCAAAGATGCAGCGTATCCATACGTTTATCGCAACCTCCAGCATACACATGGAATACAAATTAAAAATGACCCCTGATGAGGTCATCAAAAGAGCCGTACGTGCCGTTGAATATGCACGTACTTTTGTAGAAGATGTAGAGTTCTCCTGTGAAGATGCGGGGCGTTCTGATATGGGCTTCATGAAAGAGATCTCTGATGCTGTCATAGAAGCAGGGGCAAGCACCATAAACTTGCCAGACACCGTAGGTTTTAGGCTTCCTTTTGAGATAGGTGCCATGGTGAAAGAGATGAGTGCCTATGTTAAAGGACGTGCCATCATCTCCGTACACAACCACAATGACTTAGGTTTAGGGGTGGCCAACTCTTTGGAAGCAGTCATCAATGGTGCAAGACAGGTAGAGTGTACTATTAACGGTTTAGGTGAACGTGCAGGGAATGCCGCCTTAGAAGAGATCGTCATGGCGCTAAAAACACGTTCAGATGTTTTTTCAGAATACAAAACAAATATCAACTCAAAAGAGATCTATCCCTCTTCACGCTTAATAGCCAACATTACAGGCATAGAACCGCAACCCAACAAAGCCATTGTCGGTAAAAATGCTTTTGCACATGAATCAGGCATACACCAGGATGGTATGTTAAAAAATAAAGAGACCTATGAGATTATCTCACCTGAAGATATTGGTTTAGTAAAAGATGATACCCTGGTCTTAGGTAAACATTCCGGACGTGCTGCCTTCAAAGATAAGTTATCAAAATTAGGATTTATTTTGGAAGAGGAAGCTTTAAATGCCTCTTTTGAACGTTTTAAGATCTTAGCAGACAGAAAAAAAGAGATCTATGACGATGATTTAAGAGCATTGGTCACCAACGAAATGACCAAAGCCACACAAATTTATGAATTGATCTCTTTACAGTTAATGGACTGCTCAGACGGTGTGCCGTCCGCTGCGGTGAAGATCAAAAAAGAGGACAATGAGATCATCGAAGCAGGTATTGGTGAGGGTACCATAGATGCCATCTTTAAAACCATAGACCGAATTTCCGGCTATGCAGGGAACTTGGAAGACTATAAAGTGAAATCTGTAAGTGAAGGGAAAGATGCCTTGGCATCTGTAACCGTAAAAGTATCATTTAACGGCGAACCTGCCATCATAGGACACGGCTTGAACATTGATACCATGTTGGCCTCTGCCAGAGCATACATTGGCGCCTTAAACTCTTATTTGAGCATGGAAGGGAAGTTGAAGTCACGGTATAGTGATTCTACAAAAACGGTTTGACTTCGATAAACTCAGTGACTGATTATTTCGGTAGCTGAGCTTGTCAAAGCTACATATATTTCTTCAAAACCTCTGGAATTTC
>DQVY01000019.1 GCA_015661535.1 Sulfurovum sp.
ATCTACTCCTAATTAATTTTAAATACATTGAGAGCAGACATGGCAAATGAACACTATACAAGAACCTTACTTTCCAAGTTGGTTTTTATCGATGAACAAAGCGTTGAACATGTGCCTACAGAGGAACAGATAGAAAAAATGCTGACACTTTGCAGAAAACGTAGTAGACCCTCTTACTATAAATTACGGCATGCTTCTGGTTTGGGTGAGGAATATTCATTTAAAGGTATCAGTATGTACAGTGATGATGGCAAAAAAATGCGTCGTTTTGAGTCTGGGATTGATCTTTAATTTATTAAGATACAATTAGAAAAAATATAGGATAACCCATGACAATGTACGGTATAAAAACCTGCTCAACCGTAGGTAAAGCAAGAAAATTCATGAAAGACAACGGTATAGACTTTGACTTTGTGGATTACAAGGTAGAGTCTGTAGGCGAAGAGAAGATACGTGAGTGGTTGAAACAAGTAGATATCAACATACTTTTTAACAACAAAGGCAAGAAATACCGTGACCTTGGATTAAAAGAATTGAACCTTGATGATGAAGGGAAAATAGAATGGATGGCAAAAGAGAATTATTTACTTAAACGTCCTGTGATAGAGTATGGCGATGGTAAGGTACTTGTAGCCTACGATGAAGAGGTCTATAAAGAGACATTTTTGTAGATAACGCGTGTTATAGGGGCTATATGCCCTATAAGCTTTGAAAAAAGAAAACTAATATTAAACAATATCAGTTTGTGTCGGGCTTTGTAAAAATGCAAAAGTGAGTGTGTCTATATCATCTATGAGTTTTCTTTTTACGTAGAGTTTTTTGCTGTAAAACAGAGACAATAAACCACTGTTGTTTATGCCTACAATAAATGAGTATTCCCCAAATTTGTATCGTTTTAAACCTTTTGGCATGGGAGTGTTATCGTTGTCTTCTATTTGAAAATGAATACCATTGGGAAAGTCATAAGGGTAGACCTCTTCACTTTCCTTTATACTTACTTTCCCCGTGGCAGAAGTCACTTGAAGTACAAGCTTGTTATCTAATTCATGTGTCCGTATAGTGTATAACCCAAATTGTATGTGCATCTATATATCCTTCTGTTTCAATTTTGATAGTAGAGTATACCTAATTTGATGGCTAAATAGCTATATATTCGGCTTAAATTTTAATCAGAGAGTTCCATTAAATCTAAGCCACTCTTGGGGTACGACCTCTATAGATTTTTGTGCCACTATAAGATATGCTATGACCATGGCTCTGGCTGCACTGTCTCCACCTGACATGGCATTTTCTATGAGGGCTGTTTTGTAGTCATTGTATTTAAACAACAGATGAATGGTGCTTGGAAATGAAAATTCAGTAGGACAGGCAGAACCAAAGTGTGCTATGGCAGCAGGGGTGTCCATATCTTTTGAAGCAATACCTGACTCAATATACTTTTGGATCTCTTGTGAATATTGTGGTTTTAACATTAAAATAGCTGCGCGTATGTCTGTCCCTTCGAGTACTTCAAGTAGCAGTGTTGCAAAAAAGTCCATCGCTTCAATCACTGTCGGATTGTTATGTGTAGCCTTGGCCAAGAGGGCAGTGTTATGTAGAAACGCCTCTCTTGAATGTGAAACTTTGAGTAAAGGCACAATACGGCCAATGACAGACATGTCTCCAGAGTTTGAACCGCAGGGTACGTTAAGGTTTTTGTCAAGGTTTGCCATAGTATCTTTGCTGGCACCATCCATGTAGCCTTTAAAGGTTTTCATTTCATTGTGCCAGTAAGACATGTAATCACCTAGATTAAACGTATCTTTCTCTTTTAAGAACACTTCTAAGATACATATCTGGTCACCATAATGCGTCAAGTCACCTTTGCCTTTACCTTCATGCCATGTAACATGAGGCGCATTAAGCACTTCCCAGTCTATGTCTAAATTTCTCAGTTCTGCCTCATCATATACCCAATGGGTACCTAAAGAGTAAGAGTCTGCAGCAAGTACAGCTTGCAATAAGTCTTGATATTTTTCATCGTACATAGAAGATCCTTCATTATATAGTTTCTCTAGAGTATCATAAACTTTATCCATATTTGCTATACTTTATTTATGAAAAAATACCTAGAATCGACAGATATCATCGACTATTATGACCCAAGTATACAAATATTAGCTAAAAAATTATCTAAGCATATCGATGATGATAGCGAACTGGCCAAAAAAACCTATGAATATGTTAGGGACCATATACAACATTCAGGTGATCATAAAGAGAACATTACAACGTGTAAAGCCTCTGATGTCCTCAAACATAAAACAGGATGGTGTTATGCCAAAGCACATCTTCTTGCAGCACTTTTACGGGCTAATGGCATACCGACAGGGTTTTGCTACCAGCGTTTGAGCTGTGCTGAATACAAGCGGGGTATTTACTGTTTACATGGGCTTAACTGGATATATATTAAAAAATATGGTTGGTACAGGGTGGATGTAAGAGGTAACAAAGAAGGGGTAGATGCACAGTTTGTACCTCCCCGTGAACAACTTGCATTTAACATAGGTGAAGATGAATTTGATTTACCTGAAAATTTGTCTGAACCTTTGCCTGAAGTTGTAAAGACATTACAAACTTATACAACGTATGATGAAATGATCTGTCATTTTCCAGATATTACAGAGGAGTAAGGTAATCAATGCCAAATATTAAAAAAGTAGATATTGAGAGTAAACACATCAGCGGATTAACTGTTAGGACAAAAAACAGTGATGAGATGAATACAGATACACAGAAAATAGCACCTTTATGGGGAAGATTTTATGAAGAGATAGTGCCGACCTTAGATAGTGAAGCGATAGTCTATAGTGTGTACCATAACTATGAATATGATGCGCATGGATTTTACGATGTAACGGTGGGTGCAGACCTGATGACAAAGACCGAAGAGATGCAAACCGTGACACTTGAAGAAGGCAGATACCTCATGTTTCCAGTTAAAGGGGAACTGCCGCAAGCCATAGTTGAAACATGGCAGAAAGTGTGGGCATATTTTGAAGACCCCAGTGTGGATGAACGAAGGGCTTATGAAACAGACTTTGAAGTGTATAAAAATGGCGATGAAGCGGAGATCTATATAGGGGTGCATTACTTTTAAGGTATCCTTGGCATAATCGCGCTAAATATATGGGGATATAAAG
>DQVY01000146.1 GCA_015661535.1 Sulfurovum sp.
CAGCTGAAGAGTCTAACATTGAAGTAGAAATGCCTAAAGAGAAAAAGATCCTTATTGCGAAAAAATTCTTGTTGGCAAGAAGAGTTCTGGCAAAAGTGTTGGAAAACCTGGACCAGGCATATGATATCCTGGAAGATGTCAATACTTTGGAAGATGCGCTTTCATCAGATGACTATGATCTGGTCTTTGTTGACGGGAATCTTCTCACGGAAAGTATCAGCAAGGCTAATGAAAATATAGCTATAATTGCATTCATTGATACAAACAACCCTCAAGAAGTCACTGTTAAATATGGCGAAAGTATTAGCAATACAGCGTCAAAAGAAGAGATCAAAAATATTATTATGAAATATAGAGGATAATACATATGGCACTAAAAGTACTCATTGTTGATGATGATTTCATCAACAGAAAACTCTTATCTACACTGTTAAAGAAAAATCCAAGTGTAACAGAAATACTGGAAGCAGAAAATGGTTCTGATGCCTTGGACAAGCTCAAGAAAGATCCCACTATCGATCTTATCTTGTTAGATATCATGATGCCTGTAGTGGACGGGATAGAGTTCCTAAAGATCTTCAGATCAAATATGGCGAACTCTCACATTCCTGTGATCGTGCTTTCCACAGATGACACAAGAAAAACGGAAGTCTTTGACAACGGTGCGAATGACTTCTTGCGTAAGCCTGTAAAGGAAGATATACTCTACGCTAAAATTGAGCAGTGGACTTAAGAATTAAGAATTAAGAATTAAGAATTAAGAATTAAGAATTAAGAATTAAGAATTTTGACAAAGTTTTTACACTTTGTCAATAAACGAGCACCTATTTTACAAATACCTCTTTTAGCACTTCATCTACGTGTGACACACCTATAATTTTAATATTGTTTTTAACCTCATCAGGTATGTCTTTCAAATCACGTTCTAAATTTTTCATAGGTATCAATGCTTTGGTCACGCCCGCTTTATACGCAGCAATAAGTTTTTCTTTCAGACCACCGATCGGTAAGACTTTTCCAGTAAGGGTAACCTCACCGGTCATCGCCACCTTATTGTCTATCTTACGTTCACTAAGTATGGAAGCAATGGCCGAAACCATAGCAATACCTGCTGATGGTCCATCTTTAGGGGTAGCACCCTCAGGAACATGTATATGCAGGTCATAACGCTTATAGACCTCTGATGCATCTACATGTATGCGTTCTTCCCGTTCTTTTGCTGAATGCGGTATGATAGAAGAAGGAATAGCTAAATTTCCTTTGTCTATAAGTATTTTGACAACAGAGTGTGCAATACGTACAGACTCTTTCATCACATCACCCAAAGAACCGGTAAGCTGCAAACCGCCTTTGCCTTTTATCTTGATCGCTTCAATGGTCAAGACATCTCCACCCACTGCAGTCCATGCCAGTCCTGAGACAATACCTACCTGTGGTTTGGCATCTACCAATGAAATTTCAAATACTTTTTTATCAGTGAATTTCTCTAAATTCTTTTTGGTCACGCTGATCTTGTCTTTTGTACTGTCTTCCAGAAGTCGTCTGGCAGATTTTCGCATCAAACCAGAGATCCTGCGGCGTAAATTTCTCACCCCTGCTTCTCTGGTATACTCATCGATCAATATTTTTAATGCTTTGTCCGAGATAGAGAACTCTCTTCTCTTTAATGCATGTTTTTTCAATTCCTGAGGGATCAAATAACGTTTTGCAATTTCAAATTTCTCTTTTGGTGTGTAAGAGTTGAGTCCGATGAACTCCATTCTATCACGCAAAGGTGCGGGTATGCGTCCCACATCATTTGCTGTAGCAATAAAAATGGCTTTACTCAAGTCAATATTGAAGTTCAGATAATAATCTCTGTACTTAGAGTTCTGTTCAGGGTCAAGTATCTCAAGCAAGGCTGCTGTAGGGTCACCACGCATGCTTCTCCCTACTTTGTCTATCTCATCAAGTACGATCACTGGGTCCATGCTTTTGGCTTCTATAAGCCCCTGTACCAAACGTCCGGGCATTGCCCCCACATAGGTTCTTCTGTGTCCTCTAAGTTCATTGACATCTTCCAGTCCGCCCAGTGCCATACGTACAAGCGGTCTGCCCAGAGCAGTAGCTATAGAATTTGCAAGTGAGGTTTTACCCACCCCCGGAGGTCCAGCAAAACAGAGGATAACGCCCCCCGTCTCTTTTTGCTTGATCCCTCGTAACTCAGCCAATTCACGTACAGAGAAAAACTCTACGATGCGCTCCTTGGGTTTTTCCAAGGAGTAGTGGTCTTTGTCGAGTTCTCTTGCCACATCTTTTACATTAAGGTTTTTCTTTGTCAATTTTGCAAAAGGAAGTTCCAGTACCCATTCCAAATAGGTTTGGATCACATTGGCATCTGCAGAGTCAGGATGCATACGGGCAAAACGGTCAAGCTGTTTGCTGATCTCTTTAAAGGCATCTTCGTGTATATGCGGTTTGAGTGCGGCCACTTTTTCTCTAAAGGTCGCGATCTCCTCTTCTCTCTGCGTATCCATACCCAACTCTTGCTGTATCTCTTTGAGTTGCTCTTTTAAGAAGTACTCTTTGTTGGTCTGTTCTATTTTTGTATGCACTTTAGAACGTATTTCACGCTGTATTTTTGCCGCTTCTATCTCTGAGGTGACAACATCTATAAGACTCAGTAAACGTTTTTCTATGTTCGTCTCAATGTAAAGCGCATAGGCCACATCTTTGTCAAGTTTCAACATAGAAGAGACCAGGTCTGCAATGCGGTTAGGCTCATCATTCTCTTCTATCGTACGTGCCAGGTCTGCAGGAATTTGAGAGTTCAAAGAAGAGAGTTTTTTCACCTTGTCTCTTAAAATTTCCATCAGGGCATCTGCTTTTAGCCTGTTGTATGGTTCTAATCGCACTTCATCAATGATGGCACGGTTATATGTCCCCTCTTGCATTTCAAGTATCTTTCCTCTCGAAAGTCCCTGAAAGAGTATCTTGACCCTGCCGTCTGGTATTTGTACCTTGCGCATAATAGAACCAAGTACCCCTACTTTATACATCGAGTCAAACTCTCTGTTCCCTTCTTTTCCCGGTATGGAAGAGGTCACAAAAAGCAGAGAGTTGTTTTCCATGGAAGCTGTAGCTGCATCAATATCTTTTTGATCGCTCAGAAAAATAGGCGATATCATAAAAGGATAAAGAAAAAGTTCATCCTCTACCACAATAGGAAGCGTAGTCGGTAAGGTACCGTAATCACTTAGTTGCATAAAAATCCTTTATGTAATAATTATTTGTTTATTGTGTGTTTCTTTTCGTAGGGTCGGTTCACCGACCAAAAAATAATATATTCGCTGAAATGGTCGGTAAACCGACCCTACGTATGCATAGTGCAACACACAGCTCTACTAAATATTTTTAATCAAACACATACCCAATAATCCCTTTTTCAGGAGGGGTAATGTCCGTCATTTCGACAACGGAACCTTTGTTCTTCTCTCTATATATCTTTGCTGCTTCCTCATGATCTGTTCTCTCATAGAGTGCGGCAATATTTTCGTTGAGCAGATATTGACTCATATGCAGACGTATAAGCATAGTATTGACAAGTGGCGCATAGGCAGATCCCGGGTAACGGTAAATGTAAACCTTGGAAGCCTCAATACTGTCCATAATAAGTTTCTGGTCTTTATAGACATCTTTAACACCCAAAAATGAAGCTTTTAGTTTCATAAAGTCCGTATATTCACGACTGTCACCTTCTCCATAACGTTTGTTATACTCGTCAAGGTAATAATTTGCAAGCAGATACTCTTCTTTTTGCATATGTGCATGTGAAAGCATCATCATCGCAGTAGGCATCATAGGAGAACGCATATGCTCACTCTTTAAAGAGATGTAGTAGGCATCTGCCTTGTCCATGTTACCCGTAGCAATGCTCTGGGCTATCTTTTGGTACCAGTACAAAGCAGGTTTGTTAAACTCCGTCACTTCTTCATCAGAACCACCACACCCTGCAAACATAAACGCCACAACGATACTTAGTAAAATACTCTTCTTCAATTGCATATCAATCCTCTATCTGTCTTAATAATGAATATAATAGCTTAAAGTATGTAAAAAGCGAATTAGCTTGCAGGCAATGTACCTATTTGTCTAGGGGAATATCGTTTACATTCTATACAATACTTACAAATTTTTCTCTTTCTACCCGTAGGTTATTAGGATCTCCTCTTCCTGACTACGGGTCAATAACACTATAGGCGCTTTAATATTTAATTGGCTACAATAAATCTAATGAATTACAAAAGGGTACTGCTATGTTTGGTTTTTTTGAAAAGAAGAAAGAAAAAAGTTATTTTTGTTCACAATGTGAAGAGACTTTTGATGATAAATACTTAGAAGCTAAAGGCTACACAAGCTTGAAATGTCCTTTTTGCGGCTCTTTAAAGTGTTATGAACTCAAGGGTCAAGGTAGCAATAAGAAGAAATCTTAATTTCCAAATCTCGTTCCCACGTTGCACATGGGAATATATAGTGCAATTAAATAATCCTAATTTCTTGAGCTTCCATATGCATTCCCACGCAAAGCATAGGGACGAGATAAGCATACTATCACTTTTTTCATATTTCAGATATAAAAAATACTTATTTAATATTTATTTTAGATTAGCTATGTTATGCTCTAGTATAAAGTATTGCATATGAGAAAAGGCCAAACTTGCTGTGAAGTGAGGACGGAAAGCCACGGGTCTCCTGCTAGACAGCCGGGTTACCCAAACGTAAGTCATAACACTTATGTCACCCTTGTCCAATGTAGATACAAATTTAAACTCAAATTTTTTGAGTACAAAGGTGTTATTATGAAAAATATAAACTTAATTTTCAATAAACTACTCTTTCCTTTGGTCTTAACTCTCCAAATATTATGGTCGCATAGCAGATATATTAAGAAATCCATTGTGCTACTCTTTATTATATTTCCAATCTATACTTTTGCAGCCGCAGAAGATGATAGCTTTACAACATCATACAACACAGTAATTACAGAAAATGTTCTTACAAATGATACAGGTACAGATAAGTATGTAGAGTCCTATACTCTACCTACTTGTGGTACAATTGATATTTTTTATTCTAATGGTCAATTTACCTATGATCCCGGTACCTGTACGGGTAATATTACATTCACCTATACTATGCAATATTTTGTACGAAGAGGGCCTTGGGGCCGCTATGTTACTGATACGGCTACTGTTACCATTACGATTGAAAACAGTGGTGGAGGTGGTACAACACCTGTAGATGAAAACCAATGTAGCACAGGTACAACAACCGATTACCGTGAATTTTGTCTTCGTAAAAAGATCACTGCACCGGGTAATATAGTGACCATTGGGAATACTATTCTGGTTGCACCCGATACAGGGAACGGGGCAAGTACAAATGTCAACGTATGTTCCACCTATACAAATGGTACATTTATTTCTGATGCAACCAGTACAAATAACGACTACTATCTTTGTGAATACTATGCGGATGGAACAAATCCTTCAACCAGTGCAACGGTAAGCAGTGGGACAAGCACTTCACATATACCTGACCCTACAAACAGTACCTTAAGATGGGCTGGGCTGTATTGGCAGGCACTTGTAGATGACTCAGAAAATATGACTGGTATGCAAATTAGAATTAAAAATGGGAATGATGCTTATGTGACCATAGGGTATGACAACCTTGATTATGGTAGGAAATACGGTAATGGAGAATATAATTATGCCGCATTTAAAGATGTTACTTCCATACTACAAGACAACAACTGGCTCACGGGAGAATTTACCGTAGCTGACATTCCTATATATGAAGGAAAATATGGTGGGTTAGGTACCTATGGAGCATGGACACTGGTTCTTGTGTATGAAAATACCAATGAAAAGCTCAGAAACTTTACTATTTTTGATGGATGGCAGGTCATTGATGGTAACAATGATACTAATATTGGTATCAGTGGTTTTTACACCTCTAAACAGCGCCCTATCTCCTCTTCTGCCTCTATCTTTGTGGCAGAGGGCGACAAACGCATTACAGGAGATAAACTCTTCGCTAAACCCTCACTCAAAACTAATGAAACCCAGCTAACATACGACACTTCAGGGGACAAACAAGCGGTCTGGTCTGCCATTAAACCAGATTATACGCGTACACCAAACCCAATCAACAACCAAGGGATCGATATTCAAACCTTTCATCTAGGCTCTGAAAACCAAGGCTATGATATACTTGAACCCCAAGAGAGTGCCATTAACTTTAGATTTACAACAGATGGAGATGTCTATTGGCCATCTATGATCGCCTTCAATTCAGAACTTTATGCGCCAAAACTATGTTATGACTATGCCTATAGCCAAAATGGTATTTATTTTACAGAAGATAATAATGGATCTATCGATCCAAGAATTATTGGATCAGGCCTAAATACCAGTGAAGACATCAAAGTAGAAATTTTTATTCGTAATGATGAAGAATCCGATACTGATGCTACCGATATGGTGGTACACATAACCGATGTAAATGCTACACAAGCGACCTATGTGGACAATAGTACCTATGTTACCCTTCCTGGTCAAGTAACACCGCAATTAGCAAGCGGGTCACCTTTACAGAACATTGAGATTGGTACAGTAGGAGGGAAAGAATACTTCTATATCGACTATCTCTTAGACCCTTTGACAAGTAGTATAAATATGCCGCTCACTATCACACTGGAATATACACTAACCCTCTCCGATGCGAGTGGTAATCCTGTCAACATTGACTACAATACAACAATAAATAACGGTATACCGCTATGTACTACAAACAATTTTGCGTATTACCCTAATTATGATATTTTTAATGTTGAAAACAGTATCTTAGGTAGCAACCCAAATGCACCACTTTATAATTTACCTACGCAAACAGCAAACAGAGTAGGTGATTTTAAAGTGACGTCATACCAACCATCTCCTAATTATCATGTGAGAAATGCTGTTATGACAACCGTGGCCGTAGAACTTATTGATGCAAACAAGTACCATGATATTAAAGCATCTTGTACTGAACCAGATAGTGCATTGACCCCCCGTATTTGGGTTACACTAGGAAATCAAGATGGGAATCAATCGCAAGTTGAATTTGATCAAGCAGTCATTCAAAATGCAATCAATAACAATCTGGTATCTGACAGTATTCTCAATCAAGCAAATCCTATTGGCCAAGCGGAAGACTATTTTGCATTTGTTCGGGAAAACACTGCCTTCAGACTTACCTATAACCAGGTGGGAGAAGGTGAGTTAATACAACTAACTCCAGGAACATGTCAAGGTCAGCAAGTAGCACCTTGTTTTGAAGTTCAAAATTTTCCAGATTTTGGAACACTTGATATTGGTGCAGGAATAGGGAATTGTGTCCAAGATATAGATGGTAATCCAAACAGTAGAGATAAAATTCCACAATATTGTGGAAATGCAGGTGCAAGGGGTCTGGACAGTGTGGAATTGGCACAATGTATGGAATGTATA